>DATJLY010000176.1:0-2895 GCA_035509095.1 Allostellaceae bacterium
CAAATTCTTCGGCATCGGCGAGATGAATCTCGCCGGCCGCAAGGTTAAGACGCTGCGCCACGGCATGGCCGGGGAGCCCGGCCTCGAATTCTGGGGTCCCTACGCGCAGCAAGAGGAAATCCGCGCCGCCGTGGTCGAGGCGGGCCGGGAGTTCGGCTTGAAGCAATGCGGCGCGCGCGCCTATTCCACCAATGCGCTGGAGTCCGGCTGGATTCCGTCGCCGCTGCCGGCGATTTATTCGGGCGGCGAGACGAAAGCCTATCGCCAGTGGCTGTCCGCCGATAGCTACGAGGCGACGGCCTCGCTCGGCGGCAGTTTCTATTCCGACAATATCGAGGATTATTACCTGACGCCCTACGATCTCGGCTATGGGCCGAGCGTCAAGTTCGACCACGATTTCATCGGCCGAGCGGCGCTGGAAAAAATCGCGGCCGGCAAACCAAAGCGCAAGAAGGTGACGCTGGTGTGGGATGGCGCCGATGTCGGGCGCGTTGTCGAATCGCTGTTCCAGAAAGATCAACTCCCCGGCAAATTCATGGAATGGCCGTCGCTGGTCTATTCCGTGCTGCCCTACGACAAGATCGTCAGCGGCGGCAAGACGGTGGGCATCTCGACCTTCGCCGGCTACAGCACCAACGAACGCGCGCTGTTGTCGCTGGCGATGATCGACACCGAGCTGAGCGAGCCTGGCACCAAGATCACGCTGATCTGGGGCGAGGAAGGCGGCGGCTCGTCGAAGCCCAATGTCGAGCGGCACCGGCAGATGGAGGTTCGTGCCACCGTCGCGCCCAACCCCTACGCCAGGAACGCGCGGGAAACGTACCGGAAGTAACGGGCTTTCCGGTCCCGTCAAGGCCGGCTGGCGGCGCGTCCCTCGACCGCTCGCGCCGCCGGCGCGCCGCGCTCGGGATGAGGCACATTCCTTTTCTTTGTGCCGTGAAAGATTTTCCTCATCCCGAGCACGCAGCCCGGACGAATGTCCGGGCGAGTAGTCGAGGGAACGCACCCTTCTGTCGTGGCATCCTCCATTCCACGCGCGGTCCTGGACAGGCGGGCATCGCTTGGGCGATCATCAAGAAAATCTTTTTTCGGGGCAAAAACATAAGGGAGCGAAGCGATGCGCAGCGCCGACCGATTTCTTACCACCCATACCGGAAGCCTGCCCCGGCCCGACGACCTGACCAGGTTCATGTTCGCCAAGGCAGAAGGCATTCCCGTCGATGGCGCGATTCTGGCCGCGCGCGTCAAGTCGGCGGTGGGTGAGATCGTCGAGCGCCAGGTCAAGGCCGGCATCGACATCGTCAATGACGGCGAAATGTCGAAGCCGAGCTATGCCACCTACGTCAAGGACCGGCTCACCGGCTTCAACGGCACCACCAAGCGCCCGGTCTATCAGGACCTGGTCGGGTTCCCTGGCATGGAGAAGCGCGTCTTCAACGATCCCGGCCGCGCCCGCCGCTCGGCGCCGGGCTGCAACGGGCCGGTCGCGCTGCGCGACCCGGCGGCGGCGCAGACCGATATCGCCAATTTGAAAGCGGCGCTCGCCGGCAGGCAGGTCGAAGGCGCCTTCATCAGCGCGGCGTCGCCCGGCGTGATCTCCTTGTTCTTCGGCAACGATCATTACCCGACGCACGAGGCCTATCTGTTCGCCATCGCCGACGCGATGAAGGCCGAATACAAGGCCATCGTCGATGCCGGGTTCATCCTCCAGCTCGATTGCCCCGATCTCGGCATGGGCCGGCACATCCAGTTCGCCGATCTCGACCTGCCGGATTTTCGCAAGAAGGCGCAGCTTCATGTCGAGGCGCTGAACGGCGCCGTTGCCGGCCTGCCGCCGGATCGCATGCGCATCCATCTGTGCTGGGGCAATTACGACGGGCCGCACCATTGCGACGTGCCGCTCGCCGACATCATCGACATCGCGTTCACAGCGCGGCCGAATGGCGTTTCCTTCGAGGCCGCCAATCCGCGCCATGCCCATGAATGGAAATTGTTCGAGACCGTGAAAGTGCCGGATGGCAAGGTACTGATCCCCGGCGTGATCGAATCCAAATCCAACTTCATCGAGCATCCCGAGCTGGTGGCGCAGCGCATCGAACGCTACGCCAGGCTGGTCGGACGCGAGAACGTCATCGCCGGCGGCGATTGCGGCTATGGCACCTGGGTCGGCCAGGCCGCCGTCGATCCCGACGTGGTGTGGGCCAAGATGGCGGCGATGGCGGAAGGCGCCCGCCTCGCCAGCCGGCTGTTCTGGAAATGACGGGCGAGACGACGAATCCGTGAATGTTGCCCCGTCCGATCCGATGATGTTATGCAATATTAAACGACAATGAATCGCGGGCGCGGGCCAAAATAAACTGCGCGGATTGGGAGGAACCATGAAGAAGATCATCGCGGCCGGTCTCGCGGCCATTGCTCTGTGCGCCGCCGTCGCGGTGACGCCGAGCCGGGCCGACGAGCCGACCATCGGCATCGTCGCCGCGTTCTCCGGCGCCTATGCCGAATGGGGAGAATCGTACAAGCGCGAGATCGACCTGTGGATGGAGGAGAATAACGGCAAGAACGGCTATCCCAAGGTCAACCTCATCATGCGCGACGCCCCGGGCGCGTCCGACGTCGCGCGCACCAAGCAGGTGGTGCAGGAATTCATCACCCGCGACGGCGCGTCGATCATCGGCGGCGGAGAGTTCACGCCCGAGGCGCTGGCGGTGGCGCCGCTGATCACCGAGGCGAAGATGCCTTATGTCGTGTTCAACGGCTCGACCTCGTTCATCGTGGACAAGTCGCCCTATCTGTTGCGGGTCGGGTTCACCACGTGGCAGCCGGACGTCCCGATCGCGGAATATGCCGCGACCCACGGCTGCAAGAAGGTGACGATGATCGTCGCCGATTACG
>DATJLY010000177.1:0-3216 GCA_035509095.1 Allostellaceae bacterium
CATTTTCCCGGCGCGCGGCAGCGGCAATCCGGTGATGCTGTTCATCCATGGCGGCTGGTGGCGCTCGCGCACCAAGGAGGACTTCTCCTTCGTCGTCCCGAACTACGTCGCCGCGGGCATCGCCACGGTGATGGTGGAGTACCCGCTCTTGCCGAGCGTGACGCTCGACGTGCTGGTCGAATGCGCGCGCGAATCCGTGGAATGGGTCTGGCGCAACGCCGCGTCCTTCGGCGCCGACCCCGCGCGCCTCCACGTCACCGGCCATTCGGCGGGCGGCCATTTGACGGCCATGATGATGTCGACCGGCTGGGCCGCGCGCGGCCTGCCGCAGGACGTCGTGAAAAGCGGCGCGGCGCTCAGCGGGCTCTACGAGCTCGAGCCGATCCGGCGTTGCTACATCAATGCCGATGCGCGCCTGAATGCGGCCGGGGTCGAGCGCAACAGTCCGATCGCCCACCTGCCCACGCGCGCGGCACCCCTCATCCTCGCGGTGGGCGGCAAGGAGACGGACGAGTTCCGGCGTCAGCAGGATGTCTATGCCAAGGCCTGGCACCGCGCGGGCCTGCCGCTCGCCATCGTGGCCTTGCCCGAGGACCAGCATTACTCGATCCTCGAGAGCTTCAAGGGCCCGGCTGGCCCCTTGTTCGAGGCGGTCAAACGGCAGATATTCGGGGCGTGACCCAGCGCCCGGGGGCGGAATCCCGGGCCGGCGTCCGGGGCGCCGAGGATGCGCCAGCAGGCGAAGTCCGGAGTCGAGACATGCAACGCAGCGCCGTCGGCCCGTCGGAGCGCAAGGGCGCCGGGTCCGGCAAGAAGATCCTGCTGGTGGACGACGATTCCGCCCTGCGCCAGTCGCTCGCGGAACAGCTCCAGCTGCACGAGGAATTCCAGATCGACGCGACCGAGAGCGGCGCCAAGGCGCTCGAGAAGGTGCGTGGCGACTATTACGACGCGATCCTGCTCGATGTGGGCCTGCCCGACATGGACGGGCGCGAGCTGTGCCGGCTCATGCGCCGCGGCGGCTTCAAGTCGCCCATCATCATGCTCACCGGCGCCGACACGGACGCCGACACGATCCTCGGCCTCGACGCCGGTGCCAACGACTACGTGACCAAGCCGTTCCGGCTCGGCGTGCTGCTCGCGCGCCTCCGGGCCCAGCTGCGCCAGCACGAGCAGAGCGAGGACGCGGTGTTCGCGATCGGGCCCTACACGTTCCGGCCCGCGGCGAAGCTTTTGGTCGAGAACGGCACCAACAAGAAGGTGCGCCTGACCGAGAAGGAGGCCGCGATCCTCAAATATCTCTATCGCGCGGGCGAGCGCGTGGTGGGGCGCGATACGCTGTTGAACGAGGTGTGGGGCTACAATGCCGGCGTCACCACTCACACGCTCGAAACCCATGTCTATCGGTTGCGGCAGAAGATCGAGCGCAACCCGGCCAAGGCCGAGATTCTGATTACCGATGGCGGCGGCTATCGGCTGGTCCCCTAGCGCCGCGACTGCGGTTGCAAAGCCGTTTCAAGCCTGTATGATGCGCCGCTTCCCGCGGGAGCGGATGCATCGCAAGTGATGCGCGCGGGCGTAGCTCAGGGGTAGAGCACGACCTTGCCAAGGTCGGGGTCGAGGGTTCGAATCCCTTCGCCCGCTCCAAATTTCCAAGGAAATATAGGGTCCGGCGGGACGATCAACATTGCGTCGCGCCGAAACCTACTGCATCCCGCCGGAACGCTCGGCGTTGGAATGCCCACCGACGTTGAAGCAATCGGTCCGCGTCCCTTGCCTTACAGGAGAGGATGGCGATGAAAATTAACACCAGGAACTTTCGCGTCGACGAGGGCGAGAAGGTCGATCTCGGGAAATGGCCGACCAAAGTCGCGCCCGTTTACAAGTCGAAGGCGCACTATAAAAAGCTCCTCGAAGACCATGTCGCGCGGCTCAGCGCGCAGCAACAGCTTCACTACGCCGCCAACCGCCACGCGATTCTGCTGATCTTTCAGGCGATGGACGCAGCGGGAAAAGACGGCGCGATCCGGCATGTGATGTCCGGGGTCAACCCCCAGGGCTGCCAGGTGTTCAGCTTCAAGCATCCCAGCGCGGTGGAACTGCAACATGATTTTCTCTGGCGCACCACGCGCGATCTGCCGGAACGCGGAAAGATCGGCATTTTCAACCGATCCTATTACGAGGAAGTGTTGATCGTCCGCGTGCATCCCGAACTGCTGACCGGCGAAGCCCTCGCCGATCCACCCACCGACGACAAGGTTTTCTGGCGGCAACGCTACCGGTCGATCGTGAACTTGGAGAAGCACCTCCACGCCAACGGCACGCGCATCGTCAAATTCTTCCTTCACCTCTCGAAGGAAGAGCAGCGCAAGCGTCTGCTCGCGCGCATCGACGACCCGCACAAGAACTGGAAATTCAGCGCCGCCGATGTCAAGGAAAGGGAGTTCTGGAAGGAGTACCGGACGGCTTACGAGGCGTGCCTGGCCGCGACCAGCACGCGGAACTCACCATGGTACGTCGTTCCCGCCGACGACAAGGACAATGCCCGGCTGATCGTGTCGCAGATCGTCCTCGACACGTTTTATCAATTCAAACTGGCCTATCCGAAGGTCAGCCCGGCGCGCCGGCGCGAACTCGGCTCCATCCGCGCCCAACTCGTCACATAGTGGAGGGGGACTACCGCAAGCCGGTCACAGCCGCATGGAACGGCCCAGCAGCCACACGACGGTGACACCGACGATGGCGACGGTGCTCCACAGCAGGGTCGGGTTGTCCCGAAGGAGGTCCACGACTGCCTGCACATTGTCATCCACAAGCGACCTCCCGGCGGTACGTTCCCGGTCAGTCGGGCAGCCCCTTCCCCGGCGCCAACTCCAGCCACAGCGCGTTGAGCGCGGCGAAGGCGCAGGCAAAGCCCAACCCCAGAATCCAACTGAAGTACCACATCGCGCCGCTCCCTAATAAACCGAATGCGGGTCCTTGGTAATGGATTCGCCGGTCACGGGTCCACGCAGCACCCGATAAACCCATCCGGTGTAGATGATGATGATCGGCAAGAAAATGACCGCCGCGGCCAGCATGATCGCGAGCGTCATCCGGCTCGAGGACGCGTCCCAAACCGTCAGGCTCGAAGCCGGATCGGCGGAGGATGGCAGGAGAAACGGAAACTGGCTCAGCCCGGCGGTCGCGATCACGGCGGCGACGGCGACGGCGCTG
>DATJLY010000178.1:0-5419 GCA_035509095.1 Allostellaceae bacterium
CGGATCATGCTCGCCATCCCGATCGCCATCGGGGTCACGGTCATTTGTTTCTGCCTCGTCTATCTGGCGCCGGGAGATCCGGTGCAAAACTTGCTACCACCCGATGCGACGCAGGCCGATGCGGCGTACTTGAAGCATGCCTATGGGCTCGACCGGCCGGTGCCGATCCAATATGCGAAGTGGCTCGGCCGTGCCGTCAGCGGCGATCTCGGCGTTTCGATCCAAACCAACCGCCCGGTGCTGGGCGAGGTGTTGCGCGCGCTGGGAAACACGTTGATCGTGTCCTCGGGCGCGGTGATCGTGGCGTTTCCCCTCGCCTTCGCCCTGGGCACGCTCGCGGCGTTCTGGATCGGCCGCGCGCCCGACCGCATCGTGACGGGCATCTCGGTCGTCGGGATCAGCGTGCCGAATTATTGGTTCGGCATCGTGCTCACCATCATCTTCGCGGTCCAGTTCCGCGTGCTGCCCGCGACCGGGATGGGGTCGAGCGGTTCGGACTCGTTCAATCCGTTCCATTGGAGCCAGCTCAGATACGCGGTGCTGCCGGTCTTGACGACCGCACTGGTGCCGCTCGGCATCGTCATGCGCAGCACGCGCACCGCGGTCGCCGAGGTCCTGACGCAGGACTTCATCCTGACGCTGCGCGCCAAAGGCCTGATCGGGTGGGGAGTGGCACGTCACGCGGTGCGAAACGCCTTCCCGCAAGTGCTCACCGTCATGGGGTTGCAGTTCGGATACCTGGTTGGCGGCTCCATCCTGGTGGAGACGATCTTCACCTGGCCCGGGACCGGATTTCTCCTCAACAAGGCTATCCTCGCGCGTGACATTCCGATGCTGCAGGGCGCCATGCTTGTTCTCGCCCTGTGGTTCGTCGTCATCAATCTCGTGGTCGATCTGCTGCAGACGGCGATCGATCCGCGGATCAAGCGCGGCTGAAGGATCAGGATACGCGATGAGCGAAGCGACACTTTCACTGCCGGTCCGTTCCGCATTGGGCCGCGCGTCCGGCGCCGCAAAACCCCGGGGCTACTGGCAGAATGTCGGGCGGCGCCTCAGCCGCGACTATGTCACGCTGTTTTTCGCCTTTATCATCGCCGTGATCGCGCTCGCGGCGGTCTTCGCGCCCTTCATCGCGCCGCACGACCCCAACGCCACGAGCATGGTCCATCGATTGAAGCCGATCGGCTATCAATCCTATTTGCTGGGCAGCGACGAGCTTGGCCGGGACATGCTGTCACGCCTCATCTATGGCGGCCGCATATCGCTTGTCATGGGCCTCGTTCCCGTCTGTCTCGCGACGTCGATCGGCGGACTGCTCGGGCTTGCCGCGGGATTTGCCGGCGGCTGGATCAACGCCCTCATCATGCGCACCATGGACGTGCTGTACGCGTTCCCGTCGGTGCTGCTCGCGGTGGCCATTTCGGGGATGATGGGAGGCGGCGTCTTCAACAGCCTGATCGCGCTCACCCTCGTGTTCATTCCGCCGCTGTGCCGGGTGGCCGAGGTCGCGACGACGCAGATCCGCGGCCGCGATTTCGTCGAGGCGGCGCGCGCAAGCGGCGCGTCGGGACTCTCGATCATCCTTCATCACGTGCTGCGGAACGTGCTCGCGCCGGTCCTGATCTATGCGTCCAGTCTCATTTCGGTATCGATCCTGCTGGCCGCCGGCCTTTCGTTCCTGGGGCTCGGCGTCGAGCCGCCGACCTCCGATTGGGGCTTGATGCTGTCGACCTTGCGGCAATCGATCTATGTGCAGCCCGTGGTCTGCGCGCTGCCGGGCGCCGCGATCTTCCTCTCCTCGCTGTGCTTCAACCTGGTCAGCGACGGGTTGCGTCAGGCGATGGACATCAAGACGTGAGCTGGATCGAGACACCGTGCCCGATACCGTGACCCGTCTCGATCCGCCCGCATCGCGGCTGCACGACGACACCGCGGCGGCGCCGGCGCTTCTCTCTGCGGAAAATCTCAAGAAGCATTTTCCGATCCATGGCGGGATGCTGAACCGCCGGGTGGCGGAGGTGAAGGCCGTGGACGGCGTCTCGTTCGCCGTTCGCAAGGGCGAGACGCTGGGTGTCGTCGGCGAATCAGGCTGCGGCAAATCAACGCTTGCGCGCCTCCTCATCGGTTTGGTGCGGCAGGACGACGGCCGCATCCTGTTCGACGGCCATGCGGTGGGCAGTCCCCAGGGGCTCACCCTGCGCGATCTTCGCCGGAACGTGCAGATCGTGTTTCAGGACAGTGATTCCTCACTCAATCCCCGGCTCCCGGTCGGCGAGTCGATTGCCTATGGACCGCAGGTCCACGGGATGAAGCGTCGCGCGGCGCGCGCGCTCGCGCACGATCTGCTGCGGCGCGTCGGGCTCGAGCCAGAGCTTTTCGCGCACCGCTATCCGCACGAGCTCTCCGGCGGGCAGAAGCAGCGCATCAACATCGCGCGCGCGCTTGCCCTCGAGCCGCGGCTTGTGATCCTCGACGAGGCGGTGTCGGCACTCGACAAATCGATCGAGGCGCAGGTCCTCAACCTGCTGCGCAAGCTCAAAGAGACGCTGAGCCTCACCTATATCTTCATCTCTCACGACCTGAATGTCGTACGGTACGTTTCGGATCGCATCCTGGTCATGTATCTCGGCGAAATCGTCGAGACCGGACCGACGGACGCGGTCTATCGCGCGCCAAAGCATCCCTACACGAAGGCGCTTCTCGACTCGCGGCTTGCGGTCGATCCGCGCGGCCGGATCGAGACGGCGCCTTTGTCCGGCGACCCGCCCAACCCGATCAACCCGCCGTCCGGGTGCCGCTTCCGCACCCGCTGTCCCTATGCCGAGGAGGTTTGCGCGCTCCAGCGGCCATCGCTCGGCGGGTGGCAGGATCACGCGGCGCATCTCGCCGCCTGCCACATGTCCGATCCCGAGTCCGGACACAGCAGCGCCCGACAGACCTCGCTCCCATGGCAATGACCGCTCCATGTTCCTCCGCGACGACACCGCTCGTCGCAGTCGACGACCTTCACGTCAAATTCGTGGATCGCGACGAGACGGTTCGCGCGGTGAACGGCGTCACGTTTCGGCTGATGCCGGGGGAAGTGCTGTGCATCATCGGTGAATCAGGCTCCGGCAAATCGGTGACGATGCGCGCGCTTATGCGGCTTTTGCCCAAGAAGCGGTCCGTCATCGACGGGAAGATCCGGATCGGCGATCAGGACATACTCGCCCTCGACGAACGGCAGCTCGCCTCCTTGCGGGGGTCGACCGTGTCGATGGTGTTTCAGGAACCGATGACGGCGCTCGATCCGGTCTACACGATCGGCAGACAGATCGTCGAGACGGTCCTGCGCCATGCGCCCTGCTCGCGAAAGTCGGCGCGCGAACGAGCGCTCGAGATTCTCGACCTCGTCAAGGTGCCGGCGCCCGAGCGGCGCTTCGATTCCTATCCGCACGAGCTGTCCGGAGGCTTGCGTCAGCGGGCGCTCATCGCGATGGCGCTTGCATGCCGACCGCGTCTGCTCCTCGCCGACGAGCCGACGACCGCGCTCGACGCCTCGGTTCAGATACAGGTCCTGCTGCTGTTGCGCCGATTACAGCGCGAACTTGGCATGGGGCTCATCTTCGTCACGCACGACATCGCCGTCGCGGCGCAAATCGCCGACAAGATCGCGGTGATGTATGCCGGACGCATCGTCGAGCTCGCCGACGCCCGCGATCTGCTTCTGCGTCCGCGTCATCCCTATACGATGGGCTTGCTGGCATCGACCGTTCTCGACCGCCCGCGCGGCCACGATATCGAGGCGATCGGCGGCAGTCCGCCCGATCTGCGCCACCTGCCGCCAGGATGCGGCTTCGCCGCCCGCTGCGGCTTCGCCCATCCCAATTGCGCCGCTACGGTACCGGAGCCGCATGCGCTTGCCCCGGGCCATATGGCGTGCTGCCATCGGCTCGACAATTTGCCCACGAGCGGGACATCGACGACACAGGAGGTCCAGAATGGAAGCCAAGTCCAAGATTCGGGTCGCGCATTTTTCCGGGCCGAACGCCACGATCCAGAACACGCCGCCGCTCGTGACCTCGAACAAGGCGCGGCAGCGCCATAGCCTCCCTCTTATCAAGAACCCCGACGGCAGCGTCGCCCGCTTCGACGCGCTGCGCGGGCAAAGATTGGCGGCGCCGGTAAAAATCCTGGTCGAGCAATTCTCCGCGCACCCGCTGGAGCGCGATTCGGCCGAGCTTTATGCGGCACCTGACGGCTATGTCGATGTCGACGGAATCTTCCATAAGGAGCGTCGCGGCCCAGACGACAGGCCGGTCTACGAGATCGAGCTTCGTCCCGAGGACGGGCTCTATCCCCTTCCCTACATGGGACGTCAGGCCGATGGCCAGGCGTGGGAAGAGGAATGCTCGGCGCCCAACGCGCCTGAATCTCAGGCGCGTCAGGGATTCTTTCCTGACGGATCACGCAGCTTCGAGGAAATCGACCGGTTCTCGATCGGCCCGGACGGCCGCGCGAGCATGATCTCGTCCTTCGCCGAGGTGGATTTCATCCGCCTGCTTCCGCCGGGAGGATACCGAAAGGGCCTCTCGGCCGAACTGCGCACGGACAAAGGCGAGGGCGACATTGCGCCGGAGACGCGCGGCAAGGACTTCTTCCCCTACAAGCCGCGGCACCTTGCTTCCGCGCCGCCGCGTCCGGCGCTCGCCCGCGTCACCAACATCGCTCAGAACGTGCTGTCGAGCGGCCGCTATGACGGCGCGATCCTGACCCAGGGCAGTCCCGCGGTCGAAGAGACCGCCTATTGGCTCAGCCTTCTCATCGACACGACGGTGCCGATCTGCGGCAACGCCGCGCAGCGGCCGCAGGGACAGATCAGCAATGACGGGCCGCACAACATCGTCGATTCGTTGAAATTCATCGGCTCGCGCATCTGGGCCGACGATCAGGGCCGCAACCGCGCCGGCGTGGTCGTGATCCAGGAACAGCGCGCCTTCGCCGCCCGCGAGGTCATGAAGGCCGACGCCCGCCCCGGCGGCTATGTCGCGACCGGCGGTCACGGCGGCATCCTCGGCGGCGTCAACCATGTCGGCCAGCCCGTCCTGCTTTACGTTCCCGCCTACAAGCATACGTATCTTTCGGACGTGAACATGACGCGCCTTACCGCCACAGTGATGGCGATGCGCGGGAGCCGCGACGGCCTGCAATCGTTCGAGGTTGCGGTGAAAGGGCCGGGCGGCGAGCTGTTGCCGCACGCGATCCCTTCGGTCTCGATCGTCAAGGATGGCGGCTATTGCGGCGAGGAGTTCGGCGAAGACCCTGAACTCGAGCGTGACCTCGCGTTCCTCGTAGAGCACAAGCTCAGCCTCGGCCGTCTCGCGGGCTTCGTCATCGAAGGTCAGGTCCCCTATGGGTCGATGACGTCGCAGGCGCGGCA
>DATJLY010000179.1:0-10685 GCA_035509095.1 Allostellaceae bacterium
GGATACTACCGGACGGACCCCCTTCCATGTCCTTAACGGGCGTCAACTTTGTCGCGTGGCTCCTGATCGCGGCAAGCGCCGTCGGCTGTCTTTATCTGGGGGCGAGCGTTCTTGCCGTGCGGCGGCTCCTGGCAACGCGGCCGGGCGCGCCGGCATCCCAGCCAGGCATAAGCGTCTTGAAGCCGCTTTGCGGCGAGGATGTCGGGCTCGCCGAAAATCTGCGTTCGTTCTGCCGCCAGGAGCACCCGCGCTACCAGATCGTGTTCGGCGTCCGCGACGAGGATGACCCGGCCATTCCCGTGGCCCGTCGCGTCATGGCCGAATTTCCCGATGTGGATCATGCGCTCGTCGTCGACCGCCGTCAGCGGGGGCGCAATCTCAAGGTCGCCAACCTGCACAACATGTTGCCGGCGGCGCGGCATCCCATCCTGGTCCTGGCCGACAGCGACATGCGGGTCGGCCCCGATTATCTCGCCCGAGTGACGGCGCCCCTTGACGTGCCCGATGTCGGGCTCGTGACGTGCCTTTACCGCGGCATACCAGCAGATGGATTGTGGTCGCAGCTCGGCTGCCTTCACGTCAATCACGGGTTTCTGCCCCAGGCGGCATTGGCGGGCGCGATCGGCGCGGGGGACGGCTCGTTCGGCGCCACGATCGCGTTGCGGCGCGAGACGCTCGACCGGATCGGCGGTTTTGCCGCCATCGAGGACGCGCTCGCGGACGATCACGCGCTGGGCGCCGCCGTGCGCCGCAGCGGCGGCGCCATCGTGCTGTCATCCTATCTCGTCGACAACATCATCGCCGAAGCCAGTCTTGGCGCGCTGTTCCGGCACGAAATGCGGTGGGCGCGCACTGTCCGGCTGGTCGCACCCTGGGGGTTCGCGGGCTCGATCCTGACGCAGCCCGTGGCGCTCGCGCTGCTGGCCGTGGCGCTGGGCGTGCTGCCCATCGCGGCGCCGGCGATGCTGGTCCTGGCGCTTTTGTGCCGATGCGCAGCGGTGCGCAGGGTCGACCGGACGCTGGGCCTTGAACCATCGTCCCTTGTTCTCGTGCCGTTCCGCGACCTGTTGTCGTTCGCGATTTTTGTCGCTAGTTTCTTCGCCCGCAAAGTGGCCTGGCGGGACCGCATTTTTCGCATCGGTTCCGATGGCGAGATGACCCTCGACGGAGACCGTCCGGCATGATGAAGACCTTGTTTCTCCAGCCTCCGTCTTTTGAAGGTTTCGATGGCGGCGCCGGATCGCGATATCAGGCGCGGCGGGAGATCCGCTCGTTCTGGTATCCGACCTGGCTCGCGCAGCCGGCGGCGATGGTGGAGGGAAGCCGCCTCGTCGACGCGCCGCCGGCGCGCACGACGCTCGCCGAGGTTCTGCCGCTGGCGCGACAGTATGATCTCGTGGTTCTGCACACCTCCACCCCGTCTTTTGCCAACGACGTGCGCGTCGCCGAGGCGATGAAGGGCGAGAACCCGGCGATCAAGATTGGCTTCGTCGGCGCCAAGGTGGCGGTCGAGCCCGACGAAAGCCTGAAAGCGTCGGCCGCTGTCGACTTCGTCGGCCGCAACGAGTTCGACTTCACGGTGAAGGAATATGCCGAGGGGCGCGATCCGGCGCGCATCCCCGGCCTCAGCTATCGCAACGGGTCGGGCGTCATCACGCACAATCCCGAGCGCACCATCCTCGAGGACATGGATCAGCTTCCGTTCGTGACCGAGGTCTATAAGCGCGACCTGAAGATCGAGAATTATTTCATCGGCTATCTCAAGCACCCCTATGTCTCGCTCTACACGGGACGCGGCTGCAAATCGCGCTGCACCTTTTGCCTGTGGCCGCAAACCGTGGGCGGACACCGTTATCGCGTGCGCAGCGTCGGCCACGTCATCGACGAGATCCGCCTCGCCAAGCAATATTTCCCGCAGGTCAGGGAATTCTTCTTCGACGACGACACCTTCACCGACAATCTGCCGCGCGCCGAGGCGATCGCGCGCGAGCTTGGCAAGCTTGGCGTCACATGGTCCTGCAACGCCAAGGCCAACGTGCCGCGCGCGACGCTCAAGGTGCTGCGCGACAACGGGCTAAGGCTGCTGCTGGTCGGCTACGAATCGGGCAACCAGCAGATACTGCACAACATCAAGAAGGGGATGCTGGTCGACGTGGCGCGCCGCTTCACGCGCGATTGCCATGATCTTGGCGTCACCATTCATGGCACCTTCATCATGGGGCTGCCGGGGGAGACCAAGGAGACGATCGAGGAGACGATCCGGTTCGCCACCGAGATCAATCCGCACACGATCCAGGTGTCGCTGGCGGCGCCCTATCCCGGCACGTTCCTCTACCGCCAGGCGGTCGAGAACGGATGGCTCGACGCCGAGCATGCGGAACTCATCGAGAATCACGGAATCCAGATCGCGCCGCTCCACTACCCGCATCTCAGCCACAGCGAGATCTTCGATTCGGTCGAGGTCTTCTATAAGCGGTTCTATTTCCGCGCCGGCAAGATCGCGTCGATCGTGGGCGAGATGGTGCGCAGCCCCGAGATGATGCGCCGCCGCCTGCGCGAAGGGGTCGAGTTCTTCCAGTTCCTGCGCGAGCGGGAGATGGCGCACTGACGCTGCGCCGTCTCATTGTGTGCGCCGATGATTTCGGCCTCGACCCGGCTGTCAACGAAGCGGTCGAGCGCGCCCACCGCGATGGCATCCTCACCGCCGCCAGCCTGATGGTGGGCGCGCCTGCGGCCGCGGACGCGGTTGAGCGCGCGCGCCGTCTGCCGCATCTCAATGTCGGGCTTCACGTCGTGGTGGCGGCCGGAAAGCCGGTGCTTGACCCACGGGAAATCCCGGCGCTCGTCCGCGACGATGGCTCGTTCCGCGACGATCTCGTCAGCGCCGGAGTGCAATTCGCCGTGAGCCGCGCCGCGAAGGCACAGCTCGCGCGCGAGATCGAAGCGCAGTTCGCGGCTTTCCGCGCGACCGGGCTCCCGCTCGACCATGCCAACGCGCATTGCCACATGCATCTTCACCCGACCGTCGGGCGCCTCCTCATCGCGATCGGCAAACGCTTTGGATTGAGGGCGGTGCGGGTCCCGCGCGAGCCGCTCGCCCTGTTGCGGCGCGCCGCGGCAGGGCCCGCCGAACTCGCTTTTGCCGCGCTGCACGCGCCGCTTGCAGGCTTGCTGCGCCGGCGCGTGCGTGCCGCCGGGCTATCCGCCAACGACAGGCTCTTGGGCCTGGCCTGGACCGGAGGCGTGACCGAGGAGCGCATCCTTACGCTGATCGAGGCACTGCCGCCGGGCGTGAGCGAGCTCTATCTCCACCCCGCTACCGCGCGCTCGGCGCCGCTCGTGCGGGCCATGCCGCGCTATCGCCAGGTTGAAGAACTCGACGCCCTTCTCAGCCGCACAGTGCGGCGCCGCATCGAAGAGGGCGGCATCGCGCTTGTCGGCTATGGCGCGCTGGGCTGATCCGGCGCCGGTCCCAACAGGGCCGGCAAGACGATAAAGGTCGACAGCAGCGTATAGCCGAGCGCCATCGTCAAAAGCTTGCCCATCTCGGACGTGCCCGGATGGTTCGAAAGGGCGAGGCTGCCGAACGCGGTCCCGGTCGTGAGCGCGCTGAACAGGATGGCGCGGGCAGTGCTCGACTGCAGCAGGTCGCCGGCGCCGGTGCGCCAGCGCATGACGAAATAGATGTCGAACGCCACGCCGATGCCCAGCAAGAGCGGCAGCGTGATGATGTTCGCGAAATTGAGCGGCATGCCGAGGAGCGTGGCGGTGGCGAGCGTCACCAGGCCCGCGAGCAGCAGCGGCGCCAGCACCAGCACCACATACCACACCCGCCGCAGCACCACGAACAACAGGACCGCGATCGCTGCGAGCGCGATCGCCCCCGCAACGGCGAAGGCGCGCGACACCGTGTCGGCGGAGGCCTGGATGTTGACCGGCGTCCCGGTCGCGTCGGGCGCCACGGCGAGCACCGCGCGCGTGAAGCGGCGGAGCGCGTCATTGTCGGGTGCGCCGCCTTTCGGAAAGATCTCGATGCGCGCGCGCCCGCCGGGCGTGATCCAGTTCCGCTTCACCTCGTCCGGCAGCGACGCGAGCGTCACCGGCGTGGCCGCAAGGGAGAGATTGAGCGCCTGGAGCCGCTGTGGAAGGCCGTCCGCGAGATTGGCCTTCAAGGCCGGCAGCACGGCCGCCCCGCGCACCGCCACCTGATCGAGGAGACCCGCAAGCCGCGTCGCCGCCGCGATTCCGTGCGCACCGGCCGCGCGCATGTCCTTGGCGCAGGTTGCGATCGCGCTCAGCACTTCGGCATCGCTTGGCGGCGGCTTGGGTTGAGGCGGCGCGAGCGTCGGGCCCATGAGGGTCGCGGCGTCGGACAGGATCGCGAGCTTCGCTTGCTGATCCTCCGGCACGAACGAAGCGGCGGTGACGACCTGGCTGACTTCGGGAAGAGCGCCGACCCGCTTCGCTAGCGCTTCGGCAGCATCGATCGACGGCGTCAGGACCTCGATCGTATAGGGCGTGTCGTTTGGATCGGACTTTATCTCATTGAGAACGCGCATCGCTTCGGTCTGCTGGCTTTGCAGATCGAGCGGGTTGAAGTCGAAGCGCAGCCCTTTCAGCGCCACCGCCGCCGCCACGGCAAGGAGGGCGGCCGCGACGAGGACCAGGCGACGCCTTTCCACCAACACTCGACCAAGCGGCGCAAGGCGCGCAAATCCCACCTGGCGCCGCTCCCCCCGCGGGCGCAGGACGGTGAGCAGAGCCGGCATCAAGGTGAAGTTGAGCACCAGCGCGATCAGCATGCCGACCCCGGCGATGAGGCCAAGTTCGGAGACGCCGGTGTAGTCGGTCGGCACGAAGGACAGGAACCCGACCGACGTCGCCGCCGCCGCGACGGCAAGCGGCCCGCCGATACCGCGCGCGGTCCGCCGCAACGAGGCCGCGAGATCGTCGGTGTGGAACCGCTCGTCGCGATAGCGCACGCTGAATTGGATGCCGAAATCCACCGCGAGGCCGATGAACAGCACCGCGAAGGCGGCCGAGATGGGATTGAGCGGCCCAACCACGCCGACGGCGAACGTGGCGCAGGCGACGAGCCCCACGACGAGGGTCACGAGGATCGCCGCAACCAATCGCGCCGATCTCAGCGCCAGGGAAAGCCACAGGCACAAGAGGCCGAGCGACAACGCGGTGGTGACACCCGCACCTTCCTTCAACGTCACGAGCTGATCATCGGCGAGTGGCACCGGGCCGGTGATGCGCACGTTGACGCCGCGATCCTCGGTGAGGCCAAGCTGCCTTGCCACCTCGTGCACGGTATCGACGGCGCGCTCCCCGGGCTCGATCGCGGCGTAATCGAGGATCGGCTGAGCCAGCACGAAGCGGCGCAGCTCGCGCGGATCGGGCTTGCGCCCGCTCAAGAGATTCTGCCACGACAGCGGCGCGTACCGTCCCGCGAGCGCGGCCTCGACGGCGTCGGCCACATCGGCGAGCGGCGTCGTCAGCCCGGACGCCTCGATATCCCCGCGGGTCGCTCCCAGCGCCAGCAGGTCAAGCGCCCCGAACACGCCGCGCAATGAAGGATCGGCGGCGAGCGTGCCGATCAGCGGCTGCGCGTCGATCAACTGATCCGAGAAGGACTGCACCTCCGCCGTCGGCAAGAACAGGATGCCTTCGCGCTGAAAGAACGGGCCGCCTTCGGGCTCCCGCACCTCCTTGAACAAAGTCGGCATCGCGGCGAGCCGGCTTGTCATCGCGTCGGCGGCGTCGGACGCGAGGTCGGGCGTCTTGGCGTCGATCACGATCGCCAGCAGATCATTGTCCTGGGGAAAGGCGCGGTCCATCTCGGCCTCGCGCTGGCGCCACGGGAGGTTCGCGGCGATCAGCTTGTTGAGGTCGGTGTCGAAGCTGATATGCCGCGCCGTGAAGACGCCGCCCAGAACCGACAGCGCCAACGCGATCAGCACGAGCAGGCCGGCATAGCGGCGGCTCAGCTCGACGACCACTGCCAGGTGGCTATCCATCATTGCTCGCGTTGGAACCGCACGCGCAGGTTATCGGCGAGGCGCTCCGCTCACGCAAGCTGCCCGCTAGAACGAGTGCCCGAAACGGAGGCCCAGATCGGTGATGCCGGGATTGTGACTGCCAAGGTCGGCGTTCGACACGTGCTCGAGATAGAGACCGGTATTCCAGCCCGGCAAGAACCGATAGCCCAACTCGACGCTTTCGTGGAACAGCAACCGCGTGCCAAGCCCCACATGGTCCCGCGTCACGCTGTCGTCCGGCCCATCATGGACCGCGCCGCCGAGGCCCAAATTGCCGAAGAACGAATCGCCGATCGGCAGCGTCCAGGTCAGGCCGCCATAGGCCCAGCTGTTCTTGCCCAGCGTGTTGATGGTGAGGCCCAGATGCGGCCGGGGCGCCCAGATCGGCGCGAGGAATGCCGGCGAGACGAACAACGTCTCGAGGTTGACGTCGGCACCGTTTTCACGGTGATCGTCGCCAATCGGGACGTCGTGCGCGAGCACCCCGATATCGAGCTCGTCGATCGGGCCCGCCGCCGCGAACGAGCTTTCGGAGGCACCCGCGACGATTGCCAGCGCCAAGCCGCCGACCACTATCCCTTTGATCAATGTCATTTCTTGTTGGACCCAGTTTCCGCGCGCGCCGCGCCGCATGTCGCATATTTTCTGCGTTCTGCCAAGCGCGATATCGCACCCTTCGATGCCCGGCTTGCCGCGGCGCGGCGAGGCTGGTTTGCTAGTCCCCCCCATAAGGAGGCGCATCATGACAACCCCGACCCCTGCGGAGGGCACTGTCCTCGGCCTTGCCGCCGCGCTCGCCAGCGGGCGGACCACAAGTCGCGCGCTCGTCGAGGAGGCGTTGGCGCGCGTGCACGATCGCGCCACCTTCATCGCGCTCAATGCACGGGCCCGCGAAGCCGCGGACGCCCAGGACGCGCTGCGCCGCGCGGGCTATGTCGCGTCGCCGCTGGCCGGCCTGCCGGTCTCGATCAAGGATCTGTTCGATGTCGCGGGCGAGCGCACGCTCGCGGGATCAAAGGCGCTCGACGACGCGCCGCTTGCCGAACGAGACGCCGTCGTGGTCGCGCGGCTGAAAGCGGCGGGCGCGGTGCTCGTCGGCCGCACCAACATGACGGAGTTCGCCTATTCCGGCGTCGGCATCAATCCGCATCACGGCACGCCGGGCAATCCCTATGACCGCTCGCGGGTTCCCGGCGGTTCGTCGTCGGGCGCCGGCGTCTCGGCCAAAGACGGATCGTCAGTGGTGGCGATCGGCACCGATACCGGCGGCTCGGTGCGCATCCCGGCCGCGCTGTGCGGCCTCGTCGGATTCAAGCCGACCCAGGCGCGCGTGCCGCTCGCCGGCGCGTTTCCGCTGTCGGGAACGCTCGACTCGATCGGCCCGCTGGCGCGGACGGTTTCCTGCTGCGCCATCGCCGACGCCGTGCTGGCGGGTCAGCCGCCGGTGCTGCCGCCGGCCGTGCCGGTCGGCGGCCTCCGGCTTGCCATTCCCCGCACGATCATGCTCGACGGGATGGATGACGCGGTGGCCCGCGCCTTTGCCGGCGCCACAACCGCGCTCGCGCGTGCGGGCGCGCACATCGCCGACATCCCGCTCGCGGAATTCGTCGACTATGCGACGATCAACGCGACCGGGGGATTCTCCGCGGCGGAAGCCTTCACGTGGCACCGCACGCTCATGGAGCGGCGCGGGCGGGACTATGACCCGCGCGTGCGCGTCCGGATCGAGCGCGGCAGGAGCATGACCGCCGCCGACTATGTGACGTTGCTGGCCGACCGCCGCGACTTCATCGCCAAAATCGATGCGCGCACCGATGGGTTCGACGCGCTGATATGCCCCACCGTGCCGATCGTGGCGCCGCCGAAGGCCGCTTTTGCCGACGATGCGGAATTCGCTCGCCTCAACGTGCTGCTGCTGCGCAACCCGTCGATCATCAATTTCCTCGACCGGTGCGCCTTGACGCTGCCGATCGAGACGCCGGGCGAAGCGCCGGTAGGCCTGATGCTGGTCGGGCGCCATCTCGAGGACCGGCGCCTTCTGGGCATCGGGCTCGGCATCGAGGCCGCGCTCAGCGCCGCGCGCGACTAGGTCCGCCGATCACGCACAAAACATGAACATCACGGCCAGCCGGCGCCATCGCGCGACACTGGCACAGGGCCAAGCGCACACAGCAGGCTCGGCAGCACGTCCGCGAGCGCGGCGCCGCTCGCCAGGCACTGACGGCCCCGGCGCAGCACGAAGTCGGCCGGTCGTCCGGTGCCGGGAGCGGCCTTGATGACGGTGTAGAGCGGGCTTTCGTGGGTATGGCGGAACACGGAGAACTGCGCCGTGCCGTCCTGCTGGCCGATCGCGTAGTCGCGCCATTCGCCCCGCGCGACTTGGCGGCTATAGAGCGACAGCAGCTGATGCAGCTCGGGCCGAGAAAAGAACACGCGCTTGTGCTTGCGCCGGTAATCGGCCAGACGGAGGACCGTGCTCATTGTCACAAGTGTTTCTCATTTCCCGCGCCAGGTCCAGAGCCTAGCTGTGGCCGGTTTGCGTCGCTCGGCAAGGGGGGCTAAGGTGGCTCCCCTACCACGCGCCAGCGCAGGATTTTCGTGAGCGACATCTTCCGCGAAATCGACGAGGAGTTGCGGCGCGACAACTTCCTCAAGCTCTGGCAGCGTCATGGCAAGTATCTGATCGCGCTCGCCGCGGCGCTGGTCGTGGCGACGGCCCTCTATGTCGGCTGGCGGCAATATCAGTTGCGCCAGAGCCAAGCCGAGGGCGTTCGCTTTGCCGCCGCGCTCGACCTTGCCCACCAGGGCAAGGGCAAGGAGGCCGCGGACGCGTTCGCCGCCATGGCACAAGGCTCGTCTGCCGGCCGCGCCGTGCTGGCGCGTCTCGAGGAAGCGGCAGCGAAGGCGAAGGATGGCGACCGCAACGGTGCGATCGCGATCTATGACGAGATCACATCGGACAGTTCCGCGGGGCCGATCTATCGCAACGTCGCGACCCTTCTCGCCGCGCGATTTCAAGTCGACACCGATCCCAAGGCGGCGATCGAGCAGCTTAAGCCGCTCACCGATGCCGACAATGCCTGGCACAGCTCGGCGCTCGAGCTGACGGCGATCGCCCAGCTCAAGGAAGGCGACAACACCGCGGCACGCGCCACCTATCAGAAGATCGCGGATGACCTGACGGCACCGCAAGGCGCCCGTGCGCGGGCCGCCGAGATGGTCACGGCGCTTTCGCAATGAGACCGTTCCTGCGCGCCGCCTTTTGCGCCGTCGGCATCGCCGCCAGCATGTCGCTCGCCGGCTGCGATTGGATCAGCGGCCTGTTCCAGGACACGAAGCAGCCGCTTCCGGGCAAGCGCATCTCGGTGTTGAGCCTCGACAAGCCGGTGGCGATCGATCCGAAGCTCGAGTCCTTGCGGGTCAGCCTGCCGCCGCCCTACGTCAATTCCGAGTGGCCGGACGCCGGCGGCTATCCGAGCCATGCGATGTATCATCTGGCGCTCAACCAGACGATCAAAAAAGTCTGGGACGTCGATGTCGGCGACGGCGCCAATGATTATGGCCGCGTCACCGCGCAACCCGTCGAGGCTGACGGCCGCGTCTTCGCAATGGACGCGATGGATGTGATCTCGGCCTATGACACGACCAACGGAAAGCGTCTGTGGCGCCTCGACCCCAAGCCCGAAAGTGCCAAGGACCAGACCTATGGTGGCGGCATTGCCGTCGCGGGCAAGAACGTGTTCGTCGCTACCGGATATGGCCAGATCCTCGCGCTCGATGCGGCCACCGGCAAGCAGATCTGGCGTCAGAATCTGAGCGCGCCCGCGCACGGCGCGCCGACCGTGGCCGACGGCCGCATCTTCGCGGTCACGGTCAATAACGAGCTCGAGGTCCTGTCGGCCGATGACGGCCATCAATTGTGGACCCATAGCGGCCTCCCCGAGAACGCGAGCCTCCTCGGCGCGGCAAGCCCCGCCGTGGAGGGGGACATCGTCGTCGTCCCCTACAGCTCGGGCGAGCTGTTTGGTCTGAGGATCGAGAATGGCCGCGTCTTGTGGTCGGACAATCTCGCGACCGCCCGACCGCTCGGCGCGCTTTCCGGGATCGCCGATGTGCGCGGGCAGCCGGTGATCGATCGCGACCGCGTCTATGCGGTCAGCAATAGCGGGCTGATGGTGGCGATCGAGCTGCGCACCGGCGACCGGGTGTGGGAACAGGATATCGGCAGCACCCATGCGCCGTGGGCCGCAGGCGACTTCATCTACGTGCTGGCCAACGATCAGGACGTCGTGTGCCTGTCGCGCGATGACGGCAAGGTGCGCTGGGTGCGCGAGCTGCCGCGCTATGTCAACGAAGAGAAAAAGAAGGACCCGGAGACCTGGACCGGGCCGGTGCTCGCGGGCGATCGGCTGATCGTCATTTCCTCGGAAGGACAAGCCCTGTCGATCTCGCCCTATACCGGCGAGCCGCTGGGCTACATGGATTTCCCGGATGGCGTCTATGTCACGCCATCGGTCGCTGACAAGACGCTCTATGTCGTCACCGACGAGGCCGATCTCTACGCTTTGCGGTAAGGGCGGACGTCATGGCCCTGACGGTCGCGATCCTGGGACGGCCCAATGTCGGCAAGTCGACCTTGTT
>DATJLY010000180.1:0-26507 GCA_035509095.1 Allostellaceae bacterium
TCGCCCGCGGCGAGATCGACGTCGCCGAATTCGAGGCGAAGCGCCGGCTCTTGTCGCGCTAGGCCCGGCCATGGGCGACGGCATCATCATCGCGACCGAGGATCGCATCCGCGTCCTCACGCTCAACCGTCCGGAACGGCGCAACGCGATGTCGAGCGAGCTCTCGTCGGAACTGCGCGAGGCGATCCTCGACGCCGACGCCGATCCCGCCATCTTCCTCGTCGCCATAACCGGTAGCGGGCCGG
This sequence comes from Allostellaceae bacterium, assembly GCA_035509095.1. Lineage (GTDB taxonomy): Bacteria > Pseudomonadota > Alphaproteobacteria > ATCC43930 > CGMCC-115725 > DATJLY01. Next base: position 246 of record DATJLY010000180.1, read on the forward strand.
CTTTTTGCGCCGGCGCCGATTTGAAGGAGGCACGCGCGGCCGACGAAGGGACGGGCCGCTATCGCGGCCCGCTCAACCGGCAGGAGCGCAGCCCGTTCGAGGTGATGATCGACTGCAAGAAGCCCCTGCTGGCCATCGTCAACGGACCGGCGGTTGGCGGCGGCTGCGAGATGGCCCTTGCCTGCGACCTGCGCGTCGCGGCGGAAACGGCCTTCTTTCAGCTTCCCGAGGCCAAGCGCGGCATGGGCGCGCATTTCGCCTCGGTCGTGCTGCCGCAGATGGTGCCGCCGGCGATCGCGATGGAATGGCTCTTCACCGGCCGCGCCATCCCGATGGACGAGGCGCTGCGATGGGGCCTTGTCAATCGCGTGGTGCCGGCGGCCGCGCTGATGGACGCGGCGATGGCGCTGGCGCGCGAGATCGCGGCCTCGGCGCCTTTGTCGCTGCAGCGGATGAAGCTCACCTACCGCAAGGCCTATGGTCTGCCGATGCATGCGGGATTGCGGCTCGATGTCGGCCCCGATCCTTACGCGTCCGAGGACCGCAAGGAAGGCGCGCGCGCGTTCCTGGAGCGGCGGCCGCCCATATGGCAGGGGAAATAAGGGGGCGATGATGCAGCCTTTGACGCGGCTCGTCGGCGCGTTCGTCGCCGGCATGGATTTCAAGGCGCTTCCGCCGGCGACCGTAGCCGCCGCCAAGAACGGCATCGCCGATCTGGCCGCCGTCACCATCCTTGGCCGCGACATGCCGATCGCGCGCCTGCTGCGCGGCATGGCGCACGTGACGAAGGGCGGCGGCGAGGCGCGGCTTTGCTTTGGCCCTGATGGCGCCTCGGCGGTCGAGGCCGCGCTGGTGAATGGCGCCGCCGGGCATGCGCTCGACTATGACGATATCGGCATCGGTGTTCATCCGGCGCATCCCTCGGCCGTGCTGGGCACCACCGTCCTTGCCGAGGGCGAGGCGCTCGGGCGATCGGGGCGCGACCTGATCGCGGCCTATGTGACGGGCTACGAGGTCTGGGTCGAGCTTGGCCGGCGCGACCTTACGCCGCCGCACGTCAAAGGCTGGCATCCGACCGCGACCTTTGGCGCCGTTGCCGCGGCGGCGGCGGCCGCGCGGCTGCGCCGGCTCGATGCGAGCAAAGCGGCGGCGGCGGTCGCGATCGCGGCATCGCAGGCGGGCGGCCTTGTCGCCAATTACGGCACCATGACCAAGCCGTTTCACGCCGGCCGTTCGGCTCAGGTGGGCGTGCTGTCGGCGCGGCTGGCCGATGCCGGCATGACAGCGGCGATGAACGCGCTCGAAAGCGACAAGGGCTTCCTCCACGCCCTCTCGCCCAAGGGCCAGGTCGATGTCGAGACGCCGCCCGAGTTCGGCCGCTCCTGGTGGCTCGAGAGACATGGGCTCGGCTTCAAGCTTTATCCCATGTGCTACGGCACGCACCGCGCGCTCGACGGCATGCTCGACCTCGTGCGCGGGCACGACATCGCGGCGCAGAATATCGAGCAGATCGAGATCGAAGTCGGGCCGGTGCAGCTTGTCTCGCTCGTCAATCACGATCCGAAGACCGGCCTCGAAGGGAAGTTCAGCCTGGAATTCGCGCTCGCGATGGCGGCGATCGCACGGCGCGCGAGCCTCGCCGACGTGACCGACGACTTCGTCGCCCGCGCCGACGTGCGCGCCATGATGAAGCGGGTGCGCATCACGATCGTGGACGGAGCCGATACGGCCGGCCCCAACGGAACGCCAAGGGACCGAATCATCGTGACCCTGAAAGATGGGACGAGGCTCGAGCAAAAACTCGACCATCCGCGTGGCCATCCGGAAAAGCCGGTTGGTCCCGACACTCTGTGGGAGAAATTCGCCGATTGCGTCGCGGGCGCGATGAAGCCCGGCGATGCGCGCGCCCTTTACGATCGCCTGCAAGGCCTGGAGCGCATGGAAACCTTCGCCGACCTGCCGCGGACCGCCGCATGAGCCGACGACTGACCGCCGCGCGCCCGCTTGACGGGATCGTCGTCGTCGAATTGGGGACCAGCGTCGCCGCGCCCTTCGCGGGTCATGTGTTCGGCGATTTGGGCGCCAAAGTGGTGAAGGTCGAGAACCCCAATGGCGGCGACGACGCACGGAGCTGGGGTCCGCCTTTCTGGCACGGCGCGTCGGTGATTTTCCAGACGCTCAACCGCAACAAGCATTCGGTCGCGCTCGACCTCAAGAACGAGGCGCATCGAGCAGCGCTGCGGCGCTTCATCCTCGACGATGCGGACGTGGTGATTCAGAATCTGCGCCCGGGGCTCGTGCGTCAGCTCGGCCTCGATGCCTCGCTGAGAGAGGAGAATCCGCGGCTCGTCTATTGCAACGTCAGGGCCTTCGGCGCGAAGGGTCCGCTCGCCGACAAGCCCGGATACGATCCGTTGATGCAGGCTTTCGGCGGGATCATCAGCATCACGGGCGAGGAAGGCCGCACCGGCGTGCGGGTCGGCCCGTCCCTCGTCGATGTCGGCACCGGTTCCTGGGCCGCGATCGCGATCCTTGCCTCGTTGCGGCGGCGCGACCTGACCGGCGAGGGCGCCGAGATCGACGTGTCGCTCTACGAGACAGCACTTTCCTGGGTCAACACGTCGGTTGCGGGCTATCTCGCGACCGGCCGCGTGCCGGGGCCGCGCGGTACCGAGAATGCCTCGCTCGCCCCTTACCGCATGTACGAAACGGCCGACGGTCACGTGATGATCGCCGCAGGCAACGACAATTTGTTCCGGCGTTTGGCCGAGGCGCTGGGCCGCGCCGCCTGGGTCGACGATCCGCGCTTTGAAACCAACCCGCATCGCGTTGCGAACCGTGCGGCGCTCAACGACATGATCGCCGCCGTGATCCGCGAGAAACCCTGCGCGCACTGGGTTGATCTTCTGGACCGCGTGGGCGTGCCGTGCGCGCGGCTGCAAACGATGGACGAGGTGACGAAGCACCCGCAGACCGAGGCCTTGGGCATGCTGATCGAGACGCCCGATGGCAAGATGCGCCTCATGGGCCTGCCGGTCTCGTTCAACGGCGCGCGGCCCGGCATCGAGACCGGGCCCGTCGAGTTGGGCGCCGACACGGCGATGATCCTGGGCGAGCCGAAATAGGAGGCGGACGATGGACGAGCTACCGCGGGCCGAGGCTCAAACCCACGCGATGACCATGGTGCCGCTGGGCGAGGACTATCCCGAAATCCGCGAGGCGGTGCGCGCCATCTGCAAGAAATATCCCGGTTCCTATTGGCGCGAGCTCGAGGATCGCCATGCCTATCCCGAGGAATTCGTAGAGGAGCTGAGCGATGCCGGCTTCCTCGGCGCGCTCATCCCGGAGGCCTATGGCGGCGCGGGCCTGCCGCTCCGGGCCGGCGGCGTGATCCTCGAGGAGATCCATGCAAGCGGCTGCGCGGCCCATGCCTGCCACGCGCAGATGTACATGATGGGAACGCTTCTGCGCCACGGGAGTGAAGCGCAGAAACGGCGCTATCTGCCGGACATCGCGTCGGGCAAGGTGCGGTTCCAATCGTTCGGCGTGACCGAGCCCACGACCGGCTCCGACACGACGAAGCTCAAGACCCGCGCCATTCGCGAGGGCGATCACTATGTCGTGCGCGGCCAGAAGATCTTCACCTCGCGCGCGCAGCAGTCCGACCTCATGACCCTGCTTTGCCGCACCACGCCGGTCGAGGCGGTAAAGCGCCACACCGATGGGCTTTCCGTGCTGCTCGTCGACATGCGCGAGGCCAAGGGCAAGGGCATGACGATCCGGCCGCTCGACTGCATGGTCAACCACCAGACCAACGAAGTGTTCTTCGACGATCTGCGCGTGCCGGCGGAGAATTTGATCGGCGAGGAGGGCAAGGGCTTCCGCTATATCCTCGACGGCATGAACGCCGAGCGCATCCTGGTCGCATCGGAATCGTTGGGCGACGCGCGATGGTTCATCGCGAAGTCGGTCGCGTACGCGAAGGACCGCGTCGTGTTCGGCCGGCCGATCGGACAGAATCAGGGCATCCAATTCCCGATTGCGCGCGCGCACGCGGAATGGAAGGCGGCGGATCTCGTGGTGCGCGCCGCCGCCGCTCTCTTCGAGGCCGGAAAGCCCTGCGGCGAGGAGGCGAACACGGCGCGTCTCCTGTCGTCGGAGGCGTCGTGGAACGCAGCCGAAGCCTGCATGCAGACGCATGGCGGCTATGCCGTCACCCGGGAATTCGATATCGAACGGAAATGGCGCGCGGCCCGGATTCAGCGGATCGCGCCGATCTCCACGAACCTCATCCTCGCCCACATCGCGCACAACGTGCTGGGACTGCCCAAATCCTATTGAGGCGCCGCGATCAAATATTGATCGCGCAGGGAACCGCCGCGCGGGTCCCGTGTTAATAGCAAAACCAGGGGAGCGAGAGTGCGCCGCCGGTCGCTTGTCGGATTGGGGCTAGGTCTCGGCGTGCTCTGCATCGCGATCGTCGCGGTGGAGTTTGGCGCGCGCGGCCGGAATCCACCTTTGCCCGCGCCGGCGGTGCCGGTGACGGCCGCCGTTGCGAAGCGCCAGGACGAACCAGCGCTCCAACTCGCGCTCGGCACGGTGACGCCGATCGAGACCGTTTCGGTCCAGGCGCGCGTCACCGGCCAGGTGATGAACGTCTACTTCACGCAAGGCCAGGAGGTGGCGGCGGGCGCTCCGCTGTTCCTCATCGATCCGCGCCCTTATCAGGCGGCACTCGACCAGGCGCAGGGCCAGCTCGCGCACGATCAGGCCGCGCTTCAGGAGGCGAAGGTCGATCTCGCCCGCTACCAGCTTCTTGCCAGGCAGAACTCGATCGCCAAGCAGCAGGCCGACGACCAAGCGTTCATGGTGCAGCAGGACGAGGGCACGGTGAAGCTCGATCAGGCCAACGTCGCGACGGCCGCGCTCAACGTCACCTACTGCCACATCGACGCGCCGGCCGCCGGGATGACCGGGCCGCTGCTCGTCGATCCGGGAAATTACGTTGCCGCCGGCGGGAACACGTCGCTCGTCACCATCATCCAGATCCATCCCATCTATGTGAGCTTTTCGGTGCCACAGGACGTGCTCGAAACCGTGCGCGAAAATCAGGCGAAAGGCGCGCTCGAAGTCGACGCGGATACGCAGCAGGGCAAGAAGATCGCGGCCGGCAAGCTCAGCCTCATCGGCAACGCGGTCAACACGACCACCGGCACGGTGATGCTCGAAGGGACGTTCGACAATGCCGATCAGAAGCTTTGGCCCGACGAGGCGGTCAGCGTGCGGCTCGTCCTCTTCACGCGCAAGAACGCGGTGACCGTGCCGCAAGGAGCGGTCATGGCGGGACCGGAAGGGTCCTATGTCTATGTCATCAATGCCGACGACACGGTGAAGCGCGTCGACGTTTCCGTCACGGCGACGCAGGACGGGATATCGGTCATCGGCAAGGGGCTGAATGGTGGCGAACAAGTTGTCACGGACGGTCAGTATCGACTGACCGACAAGGTGAAGGTCGCGGTTCAGGCCAATGGCACCAACGGCGGCACCAACGGCGCGACGGGCGGCGGCGCGGGATGAACATCTCGGAAATCTTCATCCGCCGGCCGATCGCGACGGTGCTGCTTATGGCGGGGATCCTCGTCTTCGGCGTAGCGTCCTTCGAAATGCTGCCGGTGGCCGCGCTGCCCAGCGTCGATTTCCCGACGATCACCGTTTCGGCCCAGCTTCCAGGGGCCAGCCCCGACACGATGGCATCGACCGTGGCGACCCCGCTCGAGGACGAGTTCACCGCGATTCCGGGGCTCTCTCAGATGACCTCGACGAGCGGGCTCGGTTCGACCACGATCACGCTGCAGTTCGATCTCGACCGCAGCATCGATGGCGCCGCGAGCGATGTGCAGACGGCGATCAACGCGGCGGGCGGGCTGCTGCCCAAGGACTTGCCCAATCCGCCGACCTATCGCAAGACCAACCCGTCGGAATCGCCGATCCTTATTTATGCCGTCTATTCGGACGCCTTCCCGATATACGCGCTCGATCAATACGCGAATACGCTCCTTGCGCAGTCGCTGTCGACGATCGAAGGGGTCGGCCAGGTCTTCATCGCGGGCCAGCAGCAGCCCGCCGTTCACGTGCAAGTGAACCCCGAGGCGCTCGCCGCGCGCGGCATCGGCATCGACGCGATCAAGACGGCGATCGCGGACGCGACGGTCGATTCACCCAAGGGCAATCTCGAAGGCACCGGGCAGGAATTCCCGCTCGACACCAACGATCAGCTCTTCAACGCAAATCAGTTCAACCACCTCATTGTGGCCTACAGCAACGGCGCGCCCGTCGAGCTTCAGGATGTGGCGCGCATCATCGATTCCTCGGTCAGCCCCAGGACCGGCGCCTGGTACGGCCCGGCTCAGCAGTGCGAGCTTCTGGTGATCGAGCGCGCGGCGGGTGCCAACACACTCGCGGTCGTAAAGGCGGTCGAGGCCATGCTGCCGACGCTCGAGCAATCGATCCCGCGCGCCGTGCATGTCGATCTTATCTCCGACCGCTCGCAGACGATCCGCGCGTCGGTCGGCGACGTCGAATTCACGCTGGTTCTCACGCTGGTTCTCGTCGTGGCGGTGATCTTCCTGTTCCTGCACCGGTTCTGGGCGACCGTCATCCCCGCGATCACGTTGCCCCTCGTGCTCGTCGGCACGTTCGGCGCCATGTATCTCCTTGGCTACAGCATCGACAATTTGTCGCTTATGGCGCTCACGATTGCGGTCGGGTTCCTCGTCGACGACGCCATCGTCATGATCGAGAATGTCGTGCGCCATATCGAGGCGGGCGAGGGGCCGCTCGAAGCCGCGCTTCACGGCGCGGGCGAGATCGGCTTCACGATCATATCGATCACGCTGTCGCTCATCGCCGTCTTCATTCCGCTTTTGTTCATGTCGGGCGTCGTGGGGCTGCTGTTCCACGAATTTGCCATGACGATCGTCCTATCGGTGGTGATCTCGGCCTTCGTGTCGCTCACTCTGACGCCGATGATGTGCTCGCTGTTCCTCACCCGTGAAGGCGAAGAGAAGGAGAACCGGTTTGGCCGCGCGCTCGAACGCGGGTTCGAACGGCTGAGGGATGCCTATGACGGCGGGCTCCAATGGGTGTTCCGGCATCAGCTTCCGATGCTGCTCCTCACGATCGCACTCATCATCCTCACCTTCGTCCTTTACGTCTTCATCCCCAAAGGCTTCTTCCCCGAACAGGACACCGGCTTCATCTTCGGCCAGGCGGAGGCGCGTCAGGACATCTCGTTCGACGGCATTTCCAAGATCGAGAACGAGGGCGCGCGCATCATCACCGCGGATCCGGCGGTTTCGGGCGTGGTCGGATTTGCCGGTGCGACCGGCGGCAATTCCAGCGAAAGCACGACCCGGTACTTCATCCAGCTCAAGCCGTTTGGCCAACGCCCCTCGGTCCAGGTCGTGATGGCACGGCTCGAGGCCAAGCTGGCTCAGGTGGTGGGCGCCCGGTTCTATCTGCAGGCGGGCCAGGACATAACGATCGGCGGGCGGACCGAACAGGCTCAATACCAGTACACGCTCACCGACACCGATTCGGACGAGCTCAACCATTGGGCGCCGATCCTGCTCACCAAGCTGCAAGGGCTGAAATCGATCACCGACGTCGCGTCGGACCAACAGATCGCGTCGACCCACATCCCGGTCGAAGTGGACCGCGACGCGGCGTCGCGATACGGCGTTTCGCTCGATGCCGTCGACGCGGCGCTCTACGACGCCTTCGGCCAGGAGCAGGTCGCGACCATCTATTCCTCGACCATGCAGACGAAAGTCGTCCTCGAGGTCGAGCCGCGCTTCGAGGCGGGGGCGACCGATCTCGATCACATTTATGTCGCGGCGAGCAACGGAACCGAGGTGCTGCTGTCGGCCATCGCGAAATTCACCACCAAGGTCGAGCCGCTGACCATCAACCATCAGGGCGTCTTTCCCGCCGTCACTCTGTCATTCAACCTCGCCCAGAACGCCTCGCTCAGCCAGGCGGTCGACCAGATCACCGCGGCGAAGAATGCGCTCGGCGCGCCGCAGACATTGAACGGGTCGTTTCAAGGAACGGCGCAGGCGTTCCAGGCCTCGCTCGTCACGATGCCGCTCTTGATCGCGGCCGCGATCCTCGTGATCTATATCCTGATGGGAATGCTCTACGAGAGCTTCATCCATCCCATCACCATCCTTTCGGCGCTTCCGGCGGCGGGGGTGGGCGCGCTCCTCATCCTCATGCTGTTCGGGTTCGATCTCTCGCTGATCGCGCTCATCGGCATCATCCTGTTGATCGGCATCGTCAAGAAGAACGCGATCATGATGATCGACTTCGCGCTCGAGGCCGAGCGCACCGAGGGCAAAACCCCGCAAGAAGCGATCCACCAGGCCTGCCTGCTTCGCTTCCGGCCGATCATGATGACGACGATGTGCGCGCTCATCGCCGGTCTGCCGCTGGCGGTCGAGACCGGCGCCGGGGCCGAGCTGCGCCGGCCGCTCGGCATCGCCATCGTCGGCGGGCTGCTGGTGTCGCAGTGGCTGACGCTCTACACGACCCCGGTCATCTATCTCTATCTCGAGCGGCTAAGTCAGTGGCGAAAAGGACGACGCGCGCAGGCGACGGCGGCTGCCCACGAGCGTCATCTCGCTCAGCCATAGCGCGACGGGCTCAATCCCGGCCCGGCAGAGCGACCGCATAGCGCTTGTCGATCATGTCCGCGCCGGTCGCGTCCGTCTTGAGCATCCCTTGCGCCTTGAACCAATCGACCTGATGCATCACGTCTTTCACGTCGAGCCGCTCTTCCGGATCGTTGTAGCCGATGCCGAGCTTCACGGCGTCGATCGACTGGCCGAGATATTTCGCCATGATGGCGAGCAGAGCGGCCGATCCCGGACCCAACGTTTCCTTTCCATCGGCGCCGGTGAAGGCGTCGTGATAGTCGCGCGCGGCGTGGAGATAGGCGCGCAGGAAACGCCGTATCGTGTCGGCGCGCTCATCGGCGGTCTTGGTGGACGTGAAGGTCAGGTTGAACTGCCACGGAGTCTCGTCGCCGACCCAGCCCAGCCGCTTGATCTCGCCGCTCTCGACCTTGGGGTCGATCGATGGCGAGTTCGTCAGGATGGTCGCGTCGATCTGTCCGCCCGACAGCGCCGACGCGATGTTCGGGATCGACTGAAGCGGCACGATCCGCAAACCGTGGATATCAAAGCCCTCCTTGTCGGCAAGCAGGCCCAAGGCGTAATGCGGCGGCGACCCGATCTGCGAAACGCCGAACGAGTGGCCGGCGAAATCCTTGAGGGTGTGAAGGCCCGCGGCATAGGCGTTGGTCGAGACGAGGTAACCCGCGCCCTTGAAGCCCGGCGCCTCCAGGACGCCGCCGGAGATGATCTTCAACGCGCCTTGGCCGGCAAGATTGTAGAGGCCGCCCGTCGGCGCCGTGACGCCGAAATCAATCGCACCCGAAGCCGCGGCGACCGCAATCGGCTGGGCCGATTCGAAATAGACAAGCTCCGCCGGCACGCCTTCCGCGGCGAAATATCCCTTCTCTTGCGCGATGAACACGACGCCCGAGGCTCCGGTTTTCACCGCCCCGATCTTGATGGCTTCCGCACGGGATGCGCCGGCCATCAGCAGGCAAGACGCGGCGCACAAGGCGGCGGCGAACAGCGGCTTCATGGCGTCAATCCTCCCGTCGGTAGGGGCCGAGCCCGGGCCGGAACGATTTCTCGTCGAGGAACTGGGTCAGGCCCTTGCTGCGCCCTTGCTCGGGATCGAGAAGGCGTGCCTGCGCGCTCTTTGCCATCAGGTACTCGTCGCTCAGGTCCCACGGCATGTCCTGGACGTGGCGCACCGCCTGCTTCGCCGCGCGCAGCACCGCGGGATTCTTGCCGAGCAGCACCTTCGCAAGCTCGCGCGTGCGATCCCTAAGCCGCGCGCGGGGCACGGACTCGTTGACGATGCCCATTTGCGCCGCCTGCGTGCCGGTGAATGTTTCGCCCGTCATCACGTAATACATCGCCTGGCGCAGATTGAGCGTCGCGGCCAGCGCGCGCGTAACGTTCCCACCCGGGATGATGCCCCAGTTGATCTCGGACACGCCGAAGGTCGCCTCGTCCGCGGCAATGGCGAGATCGCACGCGACAAGCGGTGTGAAGGCGCCACCGAAGCACCAACCATTGACCATCGCGATCGTGGGCTTCGAATAGTGCATGAGATGCCGCCACTGCCATTGCCAGGCCGAACGGCGCCCCGCGAGCTGTTCCTCGTAGGGGAGCCCGTCGAGCGCGCGGAAATATTCGCGCAGATCCATGCCGGCGGAGAAGGAATCGCCTGCCCCCGTCAGGACCAGGAGACCGCAGCGCTGATCGACCTCCAGCGCCTCCAGCACCTTGACCATCTCGTCATTCAAAGGCGGGCTCATGGCGTTGCGCTTTTCCGGCCGGTTCAAGGTCACCCAGGCGATCCTGTCCTCGAAATCCACCAGCACGTTCTTGCCCCAAGGCTCGGTACGGTCCGTCATGATCCTCTCCTTTCGAGATCAGGGTTCACTGGCGTGCGCACGCAATCGGTGCATGCCGATCAGCCGGTCGAGCGCTTGCGCATCGTCGAGCAGCGCCGCGCTGGCGCCGGCGTGGACGATGCGCCCACGCTCGAGGACGATGACGCTCTCGGCGAGCGTAAGGGCAAATTTCGCATGCTGCTCGGCCAGCATGATGGTCAGCCGCTCGTTCGTCATCAGATGCCGGATGCGGTGGGCCACATCCTTCACGACGATGGGCGCCAATCCTTCGAGCGGCTCGTCAAGCAACAGAAGCTCCGGGTTGGCCATGAGCGCGCGGCCGATCGCCAGCATCTGCTGCTCGCCGCCGGACAATTGACGGCCGAGATGGCGCCGGCGCTCGGCAAGCCTCGGGAATTGATCATAGACGCGCCTGCGGGTCCAGGGACCAGGGCGCTGGACGATCGCGAGGTGCTCGTCGACGGTGAGCGACGGGAACACGTCGCGCCCTTGCGGCACCCACGCGATCCCCGCGCGCACGCGATGGTCGGGGGGCATGAGCGTGATGTCTCGTCCTTGCCATCGAACGTGGCCGCTCATGGGTCGCAAATGCCCCATCAAGGTCAGCATCAAGGTGGTCTTGCCGACGCCGTTGCGGCCCAGAACGGCAAGCGAGCTGCCGGGCGGGATCGCGAACGAAATGTTCTCCAGCACCTGCCCGTCGCCATAGCCGGCACTGAGGCCGCCGACCTCGAGCAGCGCGTCAGACATCGTCATCCCCGCCGAGATAGACCTCGCGGACTTCGGGATGAACGGCGATCTCCGCGGGCGGTCCTTCGCACAGGATCTGGCCGGCCACCATCACCGTGACGCGCTCGGCGAAGCGGAACACGACATCCATGTCGTGTTCGATGAACAGCACGGCGATGTTGGCGGGAAGCGCCGCGATGGCCGTGAAAATCTCGGCGCTTTCGTGCGACGGCACGCCGGCCGCCGGCTCGTCGAGCAGCAGCACGGTCGGCCGCGCCGCCAGAGCGAGCACGATCTCGAGAAGGCGCTGACGGCCATAGGGAAGGTCGCGCGTCGGCCGTGCCGCGTCGGCTCCGAAATCGAATTGCGCGAGAAGATCGCGCGCCTCGTCGATCACGGAACCGCACGATGAAAGCCGGCGCAGCGGGTTGAGCGTCAGCCCGTGGCGCCGGCTCGTGGCCAGCGCCGTCGCCTCGAGCGGCGAGAGGTGCGGGAACAGCGTGTTGATCTGAAACGTCCTGGCAAGGCCGTGCCGCGCGCGCTCGGCCGCGGTCGCGCGCGTGATGTCGGCGCCGTTGAGCCAGACCGTGCCCGAGGACGGCGCCAGCATGCCGGTGAGGAGATTGACGAGCGTGGTCTTGCCCGCGCCGTTGGGGCCGATGAGCGCGTGGCGCGCGCCCACCGGCAGGGCGAACGAAATATCCTGGGCCACGCGCAGCGCGCCAAAGCTGCGATTGAGCCCGCGCGTTTCGAGCGCATAGGGCGCGCTCACCGCCGGCCTCCGGAGACGCGGCGCAGCAAGCCCATGATGCCGCCCGCGCCCGAAAGCACGATCGCGCACAGGATGAGGCCCATCCAGAAATTCCAATAGACGGGATCCATTGCCGCGAGCTGATCGCGCGTGACGGTGAAGACGACGGCACCGATCATGCCGCCGATCAGGCTGCCAATTCCTCCCAGCACCAGCGAGATCAGCACCGAGATCGAGCGGTCGAAGCCCAGCACCTCGAGCGCGATGAACTGCGTCGTCTCGGCGAGAAGGGCGCCGGCAATTCCCGCCATCGCCGCCGCCACGGTGAAGATCACCATCACCTGCCCGCCGACCCCGATGCCCAACGCCGGCACGCGGCGCACATTCTCGCGAATGCCGACCAAGGTGAGGCCGAAGGGCGAGTTCACGATGCGGCGCGCCACGAGATAGAGCCCGAACACGACGATGAAGGCGTAGATGAAGCCGACGCGCCCGTCGATGTCGAACGGGAACAGGCCCAGGACAGGCCCCACCACCATGCCCTGCAGCCCGTCATCGCCCCCGGTGATGTCGTTGGCGCGGTTGGCGATCTCGTAGCAGAGGAGCCCGATGCCCAGCGTGACCATCAGCAGTGCTACGCCGTGGAGGCGCGCAACGAGAAGGCTGCACAGCGCGCCGAATGCGCCCGCCAGAAGCGCGCCTGCCAGAAGGCCCAAAAGCGGATCGCCATAGCCGTGCGCCGCGAGGATGCCGGCGGTATAGGCGCCGATGCCAAAGAATGCGGCGTGCCCCATGGACGCGATGCCGGTATAGCCCAGCATCAGATCGAGCGAGACCGCGAACAGGCCCGAGATCAGCGCCTGGGTCACGAGGACGAGGTGCCCGGGAAACACGACATAGCTCGCGGCCGCCGCGAGCCAGAACAACGTTTCCTCCCAGCGCCAACGGCTTCGGGCGATGAACAGTCCCCGCGCGTCTGCCTCGCCGATCGCGGCCACTTTCAGCGACCGAACAGGCCGCGGGGGCGCCACAAAAGGATGGCGACCGTCATCGCATAGAGAATGAACGCTCCGACCTGAGGCACGTAGTATTTACCGGTGACGTCGCAAACGCCCAGCGCGACCGCCGCGGCGAGCGTGCCCTTGATCGAGCCCAAGCCGCCGACCACCACGACCATCAACAGGAAGACGAGATATTTCACGGCGAAATTCGGATCGAGCCCGACAAGGGAAACGGCAAGTCCGCCGCCCAGCCCCGCGAGCGCGCTGCCGATGGCGAAGGCGAGCGTAAAAAGGCGATCGACATCGATGCCGCAGCTCAAGGTCATGCGGCGATTGTCGACGGCGGCGCGGACCTTTGCGCCAAAGCTCGTCTTGTCGATGCCCAGCACCAGCCCGACCGTGAGCGCGCCGCCCAGCACGATCAGGAACAGGCGGTAGGTTCCGACATCGATGCCGCCCGCGTGAACGCGTCCGTCGAGCCAGGCTGGCAGATGGACAGCCTCCGGCTGCGCCCCCCAGATATATGTCGCCGCCGCGACCGTCATCGACACGATCCCGATCGTCAGCAGCACCTGATCGAGCTCGGCGCCGCGGTAAAGACGCCGATAGATCGTGCGCTCGACGACGATCCCCGCCGCCGCCGCGCCCACGGTCGCCGCACCGAGCGCCGGGATGAATCCCCAGCCATGCCCGTTCATCAGCATCACCAGGATGTAGCCGCCCAGCATCGCGAGCGCGCCGTGCGCCAGGTTGGCGAAGCCCATGAGCCCCATCGTCACGCTCAACCCGCCGGCCATCAGAAACAGCAGCACGCCATAGGCGAGCCCGTTGATGAGCACGTTGACCAGGCTGATCAGCATGGGGGCCGGTCGCGTTACTTGGTCGGCTCGCCGTGATCGTCGACCATCGGCACGGTCTGGAACTCGACGTTCTGCAGCTTGCCGTCGACCTTCTCCACCTTGCGGAAATAGACGTTCTGGACGATGTCGCGGTGATCATCGATGGCGATCGGGCCGCGCGGACTTTCAAAGCTCATGCCCTTCAACAGCGCGATCGTCTTGTCCGGATCGATCTTGCCGTGCTGGGCGTCGACCAGCTTGTAGATCGCGTTGATCACGTCCCATGCCGCGACGGTGGTGAAATTCGGCCGCACGCGGCCACCGCCCGACTCATAGATCGCTTTCACGAAATCGTGGTTCATCGGCGAGTCATGCGCTTCGGAATAGTCGAAGGTGGTGATCATGCCGAGCGCCGGATCGCCCAAGGTCGGCAGCTCGAACTCGTTGGTCAGATCGCCGGTCGCCAGGATCTTGACGCCCATGTCGGCGAGACCCGCGTCGCGATAGGCCTTGAGGAAGATCGGCGGATGGTCGGCCGCAGGGGCGAAAATGAAGATCGCTTGGGGCTTGGCGTCCTTGACGCGCTGGATATAGGAGGAATAGTCGGGGCTGACGAGCGGCGGCTTCACCTCGCCGACGATGTTGCCGCCGGCGGCCGTGAAGGCCTTCTTGAACGCCGCGCCGGCCTCGAGGCCGGGTCCGTAATCGGTATAGATCGCATAAACGTCGTGATAGCCGTTGGCCGCGGCCCATTTGGCGAACGGCGTCACCACCTGCGCCGTCGTGAACCCGAACCGAACCATGTAGGGCGCCTTGGTCAGGATCTCGGTCGTGGCGGCGTTGACGATCAGCACCGGCATCTTCGCCTGGGTCGACAGCCCGGCGGTCGCGAGCGCGTTGGGCGTGAATTCGAGGCCGGCGATGAGCTCGACCTTGTCGTTGGAAATGAGCTCCTGCACCAGCCGGCGCGTGACATCGGGATTGGGGCCGGTTGTGTCGCGCCGGATGAACTCGATCTTGCGGCCGGCGACGGTGTCGCCATGCTCTTTCTGGTAGGCGGCGAAGGCGGCGTCCACCTCGAGCCCCCATTCCGTGGCGCCGCCCGAGAACGAGCCGACCAGTCCGATCTTCAGCGGCTGGTCCTCCGCGCATGCTGCGCCTGCCAATAGCGACAGCAAAGCCGCGAGGCCCAGCCTCGCTTTCCGCCTCGTCATCGTTCGTCCCCCTCCCGCGGGTTTAGCTCTTTAAGGGCGCCAGCGGATCGATTGCCACCTCCGCCGCCTCGATGTCGGTCGCGTTGATACCCATTGCGGCCAGATAGGCGTCATGGACCTCCTTGGGCTGGCCGGTCTGGAAGATATAGCCCTGCAGCGAGCGGCGGCTGAAACTGTCGCGCATGAGCTGCGCGCGCGAGAAGCCTTCGACGAGGGAACGGCGCTCGGCCACCGGCAGCTCGATCGATTCGTTGACCTTGGGATCGCGCACGATCGCCTTCGGGTCCCGGCCCGCGTCGATCGCGTCCATGTCCTCGAGGAACCGGCGGCGGATCATGACGATGCCGCGGTCGCTCATGGAAAGATATTCCTGGCCGCGGTCGGCGATTGTCCCTTGGCCAACCCAGGTCACGAAGTCCTGGTTCATGACGTGGCTCGTGATCCAGCGGCCGGTCCGCGGATCGGCGATCGGCCCTTCCCAGGTCGGGATCACGTCCTGCACATAGGGCTCGCGCTCGTTTGGCACGCGTCCGAAATGCCAGGTGAGGCTGAGCGTGTTCTCATCGTCGATCGGCACCCGGAACTCGATATGGTTGCCGGTGAAGAGCGCGTTGGGCCACAGGCACACGCGTCCGACCGTCCAAAGCCGATCCTGGTCGTTCGTGTCCGTGCGGATGCGCTTGTACTGGAACCCGTAATCGAACTCGTTGAAATCGACCTTCAGGTGTTGCGGCGAGTAGGGGCCGGTATCGCCTTTGAGGCGCACGCTCCAGTTGGAATGGGTCCATTCGAAATGGACCGGATCGATCGAATTCTCCTGACATTGGAACCAGTTGCAGGGGATGTGCGCCTTCACGATCTGGCGGAACCCGTTCTTCCACTGGAAGAACTCCCAGTTCGGCACCAGCGGCGCCGGTTGCGGCCCGAGATAGGCCCAGATGAGGCCGCCGCGTTCCTCCACCGGATAGGCCTTGATGCGGACCCCGTCCTTGATATGGGCGTCGGGGTGGGCCATGTCCTCGTAAGGCTGCGCCAGGCACTTTCCGGTCTCGTCATAGAGCCAGCCGTGATAGTTGCAGCGCAGCCCGCATTGCTCGACATAGCCGTAGGTCATATCGGCCCGCCGGTGCCGGCAATGCCGGTCGAGGAGGCCGAAACGGCCGCCCAAATCCTTGTAAAGGACGAGATCCTCGCCCATGAGCCGTACCGGCATGGTCGTGGTCTTCTGGAATTCGCTGGCGCCTGCGATGGGCCACCAATAGCGGCGCAAGAGTTTACCCATGCGCGTGTCCGCGCCGGTCTTGGTCAGCACGTCCCACCGGCTGGCAGTGGCAAGGTTACCGTCGTCGGCCATGGCGCATTGGTCTCCAAGTAGATCCTCGAAACGAATTAGAAGTATACCGAACCCTCCGCCGCTTGACACCTTGTCCTATGGCACCGCACGATCCTTGGCGCTCGAGGAGGAAGGCTCATGGCCCGCCCTGTCATCTGCATCGGAACGTCGCACGGACCGCAGCTCAGCACGCAGCCCAAGGACTGGCCGAGCCGGGTCATCGCCGATCGCCGCAACCGGCATTTCCATCGCGGCACCGAATATAGTTTCGACGAGCTTGTGGCGTTGCGCCGCGATACCGACTGGGCGCGGCAGATCACCCTCGATATGTGGTCGCGCAAGCACGCCGAATGCCAGGCCTCGCTTGACGATCTGGCCGAGCGCTACAATGCCTCGAGGCCCGATATCGCCATCATCTTCGGCAACGACCAGTCGGAAATCTTCACTGACCAGAACATCCCGGCCTTTGCCGTCTACATTGGCGACCGCATCGACAATATTCCAAAGACGCCGGAGCAGCTGGCGAAGCTACCGCCGGGCGTCGCGCTTTCCGAACGGGGCTATTGCCCGCCCGAGCGGGCGCGCTATCCGGGTCACCCCGTGCTTGGCCGCCACATCATCAAGGAGCTGATCCAGTCCGAATTCGACGTGGCGCAGATGAGCAGCCTGCCGACGGGACCCTTTGGCTGCAACACGGTCCCGCACGCCTTTGGCTTCGTCTATCGCCGCATCATGCGCGATGATCCGTGCCCGACCGTGCCGTTGATCGTGAATAACTACTACGAGCCAAACAAGCCGACGGTGAAGCGCTGCATCGCATTCGGGCGGGCGGTGGCGCGCGCGGTCCGATCCTTCCCCGGCGATGCGCGGGTCGCGCTCGTCGCGTCGGGCGGCCTCACCCATTTCGCGATCGACGAAGAGCTTGACCGCAAGGTGCTCAAGGCCATGGCGGGCGGCGATTTCGCGACGCTCGAGCGCATCCCCGAATCGGCTTTCCTTTCGCCTGGAACCGGCGAGATCAAGAACTGGCTGCCGCTTGCCGCGGCGGCGGCCGAGTTCGGGATGGGCATGACCCTTCTCGACTATGTGCCGTGCTATCGCTCGGAAGCGGGTACCGGCACGGCCATGGCCTTCGCCTACTGGGCGGCCTGAGAAGGAGCACACCCATGCCCGACGCAAGCGCCGACACGAAGCGTCAACCGGCCGTGTCGCCGGCGGAATGGAAGAGCGCCGAGCTCGCGGCGCGTGGCGACTGGCTGCACCGGCTCGATGACGAGGAGATCGCCGAGATCGCCGCCGCGCATGCGCGCTTCAAGGCAAGCGGGATCGGTCTAGCCGAGGTACGGCGGGAGGATTTCCCGGTTCCGCGCTTTGCCCGCGTCGCCGCCAGCGCCATCGAGGCGCTCGAGAACGGGCCGGGCCTCTTCATGATCCGCGGCTTCCCGGTCGAGCGCTATTCGAAGGATGACGCGCGCGCCATCTATTGGTGCCTCGGGCGCCATCTTGGGACCGCCGTCTCGCAGAGCGATGAAGGCGACGTGCTGGGCGACGTGCGCGACCTGCGGCTGCCGCCGGACAGTCCCCGTTTCCGCGCGTACAAGACCAGCGGCATCGCACAGTTCCATACCGATTCATGCGATGTCGCGGGTCTTTTCGTTCTGCGCACGGCGAAGTCGGGAGGCGTGTCGATGGTCGCCAGCTCGGTCGCGATCCACAACGCGATTCTGCGCGCGCGGCCCGACCTCCTCGACGTGCTGTACCGGCCCTACATCTGGAGCATGCAGGGACAAGAGCGCGAGGGCGAAGAACCGTTCTATCCCCAGCCGATCTTCACACAGCACGAGGGCCATTTCTCCTGCCGCTATATCCGCGGTCAGATCAAGAACGGGCAGCGCTTTGCGTCGGCGCCGCGGCTCACGCCCGAGCAGATCGAGGCGATGGACATGGTCGACCGGCTCGCGGCCGATCCCGCGTTCCATTTCGTGACCAACTTCCAGCCCGGCGACCTGCAGCTTTGCAACAACCACGTGGTCATGCATGCGCGCACGGCGTTTGAGGATTACCCGGAGTCCGAGCGGCGGCGTCATCTGCTGCGCATGTGGCTTTCCGTGCCCAACAGCCGGCCGCTCTCGCCGCTTCTGGGGCGAATCTACAAGGACCGACGGCCAGGCGCGGTGCGCGGCGGCTTTCCGGCAAAGATTCCCGGCCAAATTGTGTTCGAAACCAGCGAGGAATGGGAAAACCGCATGAACGCGACGCATTAGACCAATGCGCCGCGGACGATCCTTAATTCTGCCTGTACTACTGGCCTCTTAACCATCGCGGCGGTACAGTCTCGGTCAATGCCTATGCCGACTGCGCGTGATAATTCGATGGTGGTGCCGCTCATCGTGGCGTGCGCCCTCTTCATGCAGAATCTGGACACGTCCATCATCAACACGGCGCTGCCCAGCATCGCGATCTCGTTCAACGACAGCCCGGTGCGGCTGAGCCTCGCGGTCACTTCCTATATGCTGAGCCTCGCCGTGTTCATTCCGGTGAGCGGATGGATCGCCGACCGGTTCGGCGCGGCGACGGTGTTCCGCGCCGCGATCGCGGTCTTCACCCTCGCGTCGATGTTGTGCGGTCTCTGCCACAATATCGTCGAGTTGACCGGCGCCCGTGTGCTGCAGGGCGTGGGCGGCGCGATGATGGTGCCGGTGGGCCGCCTCGTGCTCCTCCGGAGCATCGACCGGCGCGAACTCGTCCGCGCGATCTCGTACCTCACCACCCCCGCGATCCTGGGCCCGATCCTGGGGCCGCCTGTCGGCGGGCTGATCACGACCTATTTCTCGTGGCGCTGGGTGTTCTATTTGAACGTGCCGATCGGCATTCTCGGCATCGTGCTCGTCACGATGCTGATCGAGGATTCCCGGCCCGACTCGGTCCCGCCGCTCGACTGGCGCGGCTTCGTGTTCACCGGCGTCTCGCTGACCTGCCTCATGTACGGGACGGAGATGATCGCGCACCCGGCGGTGGGAGGCGAGCTCATCATCGTGCTGCTGACGATCGGCGCGGCGGTGGGTGTGCTCGCGATCCGGCATGCACGCCGGCACAGCGCGCCGCTCATCGATCTGACGCTTCTGAAGATCTCCACGTTCCGGGCGAACATGACGGGCGGCAGCATCTTTCGCTTGACGGCGGGGGCGATGCCGTTCCTGACGCCGATGATGTTGCAGGTGGGTTTCGGTTACTCGGCATTCGATTCGGGGCTCGTCACGTTTGCCGGCGGCCTCGGCAGCTTCTTCAACAAGATGTCCACCGGGCCGATCCTGCGCCGCTTCGGCTATCGCACCACGTTCATGGTCAACGCCGCGATCGCCGCCGTGTTCATTGCCTTTTGCGCGGGATTTACCCAGTCGACGCCGATCACGGTGATGTTCGTGATCCTGGGGATCGGCGGCTATTTCCGCTCGCTGCAATTCACGGCGCTCAATTCCCTCGCCTTCGCCGACGTGCCGTCAGAGCAGATGAGCGCGGCAACCGGGCTTTCCAGCATGGTCCAGCAGCTCACCAACGGCATGGGGATCGCGTTCGCGGCGATCGCCGTCCATCTGGCGCATGTCTGGCGCTTTGGCGCCGATGCAGCGTTGCAGCCCGCGGATTTCCACGCCGGCTTCCTGTTCGTGGCGGCGCTCTCGCTGATCTCGATCTACTATTTCGGGAAGCTCGAACCGTCGGCGGGCGCCGACGTCACCGGCCACCGTGTGCGCGGAGCGCAGGCGCAGGAAGCGCCGGCCGAGTAAGCCCAAGCGGCGGGCAGCGGTCCTTCACGACCCGGTGCCGGGCAGGAATTTCTCGGTGATCAGCGACTGCATGTCCGGCTCTTTCGGCAGCAGGTTCATCTCGACATAAGAGCGCGCCAGCACGGCGAGCGCCTGCGGATCGAACTTCCCGTCGCGCGAGAAAGTCGGCATCAGCTCGTCATAGACGCGGCCGGCGATGTTGGCGTCGACCCCCATGATCGGCGCCGCGATGCGGACCACGTCCGCCTTGTGGGTCGCCATATAGGCGATTGTCTCGAACCAGCCGGCGAGGAACGCGCGAACCTCGTCCGGATGCTCGGCGATGAGCGCCTTGCGCGCATAGATCACGTGGATGATGAAATGCGGCTCGATATCGCCAAATTGGTAGAGGATCTTGCCGAATCCCTCTTCCTGGAGCTTATAGCCGGTGGCGATCTGGATGGTGCTGCCTTGGATTGCCCCGGCCCGGAGCGCCGCGATCTGTGGCGCCTCGTCGCCCAGGAACGCGAGATTGATGCCGTCGGGTCCCCAGCCTTGCCGGCGCGACAGCTCGCGCACCAGCCACGTGGTGAGCGACCCGGTCGTCGATGTCCCTACGGTCTTGCCCTTGAGATCGGCGACGGTCTGCACGTCGCCTTGCTGCCTGACGACGATACCCAAAAGGGCAGGCTTGCCTGCCATCGCCGCAATGCCCAGCACCGGCGCGCCCTTGGCGACGAAGGAAAGTTCCGGTCCCGAGCCGATGCCGATGTCGATGCTGTCGGCCGCCAGCGCCTGCTGCAGCTTTGCGCTTCCGCCGAAGCCGAAACTCTCGACGTCGAGCCCGTGCTTTTTGAAGATGCCGGCATCGATGCCGACATCGAGCGGCGTGAATGTGAAAGCCGTCGGCACCGCTTTTCCGACCCGCAGCTTCGTCTCCGCGGCGAACGCGCCATGGGCCAGAAGCGCGATCGTCAATGCCGTCAAGAGTCTCCACGCCGTCGTCATATCCGCACTCCGTCAGGAGGCGGCATTATAGCGCAAAGACTTCTGCGATCGTTACGTCCGGCGCATACGCGGCGCTGCGTCAGGATTGTCGAAGCGCCGCGTCGAGATTGTCCAAAAGGCTGCGCGAGCCCTCCTCGCGCTGCTTGCCGTTGGGGTCGTCATAGCCGTCGAGATAGACAAGCTGCTCCGTGAAGACGAGCCGCGTGCCGCGGCTCACCGCGATGAATTCGACCGTTGCCAGCGACACCGAGATTTTGCGGCCGTCGAGATGCATGTCATAGGCGTAGACGATGCGCCGGTCCGGGACGATGTCGAGGTAATGGCCGTGGAATGATGAAACCGCCCCGCCGGAAAAGCCGCCGCTCACCCGCTCTTGTCCGCCCACGCGAAAATCCTGCTCACGGCTGATCTCCGTCCATTTGCCGACGGGGCCATGGAACCAGCGGCGTTTCGCCGCCGGATCGGCGAACGCATGGAATACGCGCGCCGGCGTGGCGTCATAGTCGTGCTCGATCACAAAGCTGGCGTGCTGGGCGGTTCGGTCGGCCATGTCTTTCTCCCTCGAGATGCCCGTTTCACGACGATGTCGGCGAGGCGGTCGAGACTTTGCGTCCAGCCCGTTTCCATGCCGTCGAGCGCCGTCTCGGTTCCGGGCGCCGCGTTCACCACGACGGCCTGGAGCGTCAGCGTCGTCTTGCCGGCACGCTCGGCGAAGGTGACGGTGTTGACAACTTCAAGGCGGGGATTGCCGTCATTGTCGGGAATTGCGTAGCACACGAACACAAGCCGCTCGGGCGCCACGACCTCGCGAAACATCCCTGTCATCGGATAGACGGTGCCGTCCGGGGCGCGCATATCGATGCGGATTCGTCCGCCGGCCTGAACGTCCATTTCGCAAACCGGGTTGGAGAAGCCCTTCGGCCCCCACCACCGTGCCATATGCCGGGGATCGGTCCATGCCTGGAAGACGAGCGCGCGGGGTGCCGCGAAGACGCGCGTCAGGACCAGTTTTGGCAAGGCTTCGCTACTTCTTTCGCCGAGCACGCTTCTTCTCCTTCGACTGCAACTCGTCAAGATAATCGCCTAGCCGGTCGAGACGTTCCTCCCATCCGCGGCGATGCTCGGCGAGCCACTCGTCGATGTCTTTGAGGCCGCCCGGCGCGATGCGGCACGGGCGCCATTGCGCCGCACGCCCGCGCACGATGAAGCCGGCACGCTCCAGCACCTTGAGGTGCTTTGAAATGCCGGGAAGGCTCATGTCGAACGGCGTCGCGAGCTCGGTCACCGACGCTTCGCCCAAGGCGAGCCGCGCGAGGATCGCCCGACGGGTCGGATCGGCCAAGGCCGCGAACTTCACGCTGAGACGGTCGGGCGGCATCCGTATTAAACTCACTAGTTAAATAACCAAACAGCTAAATACAGCGAGGCCGCGGCTCGCGTCAAGCGCAAACGTGATCCGGCCACCCTTGCATGCGGCCGGTCAATCCGCTCTAAAGGGTCGGCGAAAAGGAGCCTCATCCCGTGGTCATGCTGGCAGTCGATATCGGCGGCACGTTCACCGATCTCATCGCGTTCGATGCCGCGGAAGGCCGCATCCATCAGGCGAAATCGCTGACGACGCCGCGCGATCCGGTGACGGGCGTGATCGATTGCATCACCAAGGCGGCGCTCGATCCCGCGACGCTGACAACCATGATCCACGGCTCGACGATCGCCATCAACACGCTGATCGAACGCAATGGCGCGACGGTCGGGCTTCTCGTCACGCGCGGCACGCGCGATGTCTACATCATCGGCCGCGGCAATCGGCCCGAGGCCTATAATCTCTTCTTCCATCGCCCGAAGCCGCTGGTGCCGCGGCACCGGACGCTCGAGATCGACGAGCGGCTTTATGCGACCGGCGAGGAGCGCGAGCCGCTCGCCCGCGACAGCGTGCGTCGCGCCTGCGCGGAGCTCGCGCGCGAAGGCGTCGACGCCATCGCCGTATGCTTCCTCCATTCCTACGCCAACCCCGAGCACGAGCGCATCACCGGCGAGCTCGTCGAAGCGGCGCTTCCCAACGCCTTCCTGTCGCTCTCGCACGAGATCCTGCGCGAATACCGCGAGTACGAGCGCATCTCGACGACCGTGGTCAACGCCTATATCGGTCCCAAGGTCGGCGGCTATGTGCGCAATCTACAGTCGCGGCTCAAGGGCATCGGCTTTTCGGGCGATCTCGCGATCATGCAGTCGAACGGCGGCGTGATGACGCCGGCGGCCGCGATCAAGCGCCCGGTGATGATGATGGAATCGGGGCCGGTCGGCGGCATCATCGCCTCGGCCGAGATCGGCCGGGCGCTTGGATACAAGGACGTCGTGTGCTTCGACATGGGCGGCACGACGGCGAAGGCGGCTCTCGTGCGCGAGGGCGAGCCCTTTACCACGGAAGGCTATTATGTCGGCGGCTATGCCAACGGCCATCCCGTGATGCTGCCCGTGGTCGACGTGATCGAAGTCGGTGCCGGCGGCGGCAGCATCGCCTGGATCGATGATGTGGGCGCGCTGAAGGTCGGTCCGCAAAGTGCCGGCGCCGATCCCGGCCCGATCGCCTATGCCAATGGCGGCAAGGAGCCGACGATCACCGACGCCAATGTCGTGCTGGGCCGGATCGGCACGAGCGACTTCCTGGGCGGCGAGATGCGGCTCGACCGCGCGGCGGCGGCGACCGGGATCACCGAGCGCGTGGGGCAGCGGCTTGGCATGGAGCTGGCCGAAGCCGCGCGCGCGATCATCGCCATCGCGGTCTCGAAAATGTCGCTTGCGGTACGGGAAGTGTCCGTCGCCAAGGGCTATGACCCGCGCGACTTCGCGCTCGTGGCCTCGGGCGGGGCAGGGCCGCCGCACGCGCTCGCGATCGCGCGCGAGCTGCACATCCCGACCGTGATCATACCGCGTTTCCCATCGCATTTTTCGGCGCTTGGCATGCTCATGGCGGACGAGCGCCACGATTTCAGCCGCACCTTCTATGCCGAGCTCGCCGAAGCCGATTTCGCGCGCCTCGCCGGGATCTACGACGAGATGTGCAACGACGCGCTCGCCGTCCTGACGCGCGGGAACGAGGTGTCGATGCAGCTTTATTTCGATTTGCGCTATGTCGGCCAGGAATTCACGTTGTCGGTGCCGGTGAGCCAGGCGGAATTGAAGAACGCCGACCGCAAGAGCATCCGCACCTCCTATGACGCGCTGCACGAGCTGCGTTACGCGCATCACGCGACCGACGAGCCGGTCGAGATCATCAATCTGCGGCTGGTCGCGCGCGGGCGGCGCGCGAAGCTGGTGATGCCGGCGCTGCCGCGCGAAGGCCGTGCGGCCGCGTCCGAGAAGCGTCAGGTCTGGTTCGACGAGGGCGGACCCGTCGAATGCCCGGTCTGGCGGCGGGACGAACTGCCGGCGGGTGCAAAACTTGCCGGCCCGGCGCTCGTCAGCGAGTACGGGTCGACCACGGTGATCTTCCCCGGCGACCGGCTCAGCGTCGCCGAGACCGGCGAACTCATCATTTCGGTGGAGAACGACTGATGGCGAAGCTCAATCCGGTGACGCTCGAAGTGGTGCGCAACGCCATGCCGGCGATCGCCAACGAGATGGCGGCCGATCTTCACCGCACCTCCTACAACATGATGATCTACGAGGTGCGCGACTTCTGCACCGCGCTGGTTCTGCCGGACGGCGCGCTCGTGTCGCAGAACGTGGGCGGCGTGTCGCATTTCGTCGCCGATCTCGGCGTCATCATCGAGGATGGGATGGCGCAGATCGGGCGCGATGGATTCCATCCCGACGACGTGATCATCACCAACCACCAGCGCGTCGCGGGTCAGCATCTCAACAACGTCGTCATCTATACGCCGTACTTCTTCAAGGGCGAGCTCATCATGTTCTCGATGGTGCGCGCGCACTGGATCGATATCGGCGGCATGAGCACGGGCTTCGGCGGCGGCTCGGCGGTTCCCGATCCGTGGCTCGAAGGGCTGCAGCTCGATCAGCTCAAGGTCTACGAGGCGGGCAAGCCCAACGAGACGCTGCTCAAGATCATTCGCGACAATATCCGCTTCCCTGATTCCTCGCTCGGCGACATGCGTTCGCAGATCGCGGCGTGCAAGCTGGCGGTTCGGCGTCTCGACGAGCTGTTCAACAAGTTCGGCCGCGACACCATGCTGGAATCGCTGCGCCAGATCTTCGACGAGACCGAGCAGCGCTGCCGCAACATCGTCACCACCATTCCCGACGGCGTTTACGAGGCCCACTGCACCTACGACGTGCCGCAGCCGGGCGGCGGGCTGCATCTCCCGATCCATGCCAAGGTCACGGTCGATCACGGCCATATGACGATCGACCTGTCGGGCTGCGCGCCCGAGCAGAAGCTGTCCATCAACGCGCGCTCGCTCGCCGGCGCGTACGTCGCGTACAAGAACCTGACCGCCCCTCTCGAGCCCGTGAACCAGGGCTCGTTCGCCGCGCTCGACGTCATCATTCCCGAGGGCAACATCATGATGGCGCGCTATCCCGCCGGGATGGCCAATTGGAGCGGCATGATCCCGACCGTCGTCGACACCATCGTCACCGCCTTGTCGAAAGCCATTCCCGAGCGCATTCCGGCCGCGCACCACGGGCTTCTGGGCGGTTCGGTCGTGTTCTTCGGGGTCAATCCCAAGACCGGAAAGCGCTTCGTCGTGCAAAGTCTCGAAGGCGGCGGGTGGGGCGGGCGCCCGCACGAGGATGGCGAGTCGGGATCGGTCTCGATCTGCCAAGGCGATGTGCGGAACGGCACGCTCGAAGGGATCGAGCTCAAGACGCCGGTGCTGGTCGAAGGGCGCATTCTGCGGACGGATTCGGGCGGCGCCGGCAAGTTCCGCGGCGGGCTCGGCATCGACCTCGTCGTGCGCAACCTGGTCGAGGGTCGCTGGAACCTCGGCGGCAAGAGCCGCGAGACCTCGCCGCCGTGGGGCATCCACGGCGGCAAGAACGGCGACAGCGCGGTTTATCTTCTGCGTTCGCCGGGCGAGGATAACTTCGCTCCGCAACATGCCTATCG
>DATJLY010000181.1:0-4493 GCA_035509095.1 Allostellaceae bacterium
ACCATGTCGTATCGACCCGTGTCGCCGATAGCTGGTTCAACGCGGATTACGGCTATTACAGCTCGATCCTGACGCTCTACGCGGTCGAGGCGCCCGGCCGCGGCGTGTTGCAGCTCGTCGTGCTGGTCGTCGCGTGGGTCCATGCGATGATCGGCATTCGCTATTCGCTGATGCTGCGGCCCTGGTATCCGCGCTGGCAGCCGATCCTGTTCGCCTTGGCCTTGCTGCTGCCGACGCTCGCCATCCTCGGCGCGTTCGAGGGCGTGCTTCAAACGCAAGCGCTGGCGCATGATCCGGGGTTCCTCGCCCGCATGGCGCAAGAGCACCCGAAAGCCCGGCCCGCGAGCGACGCCGCGACGATCGACGCGATCGGGGGGTTGCTGAGGGCCGGGTTCGTGGGCGCGCTCGCCGCGGCGCTGCTTGCCCGCGTCGCGCGGCGTCAGTGGCAGCGCTGGCGCGGGATCGTGCGGCTGACTTATCCGAGCGGACGCGTGGTCGAGATCGTGCCCGGGCTGTCGGTGCTGGAGGCAAGCCGATTCGCCGGCATTCCGCACGCGTCGGTATGCGGCGGACGCGGCCGCTGCTCCACCTGCCGCATCCGCATCGCCGGCGACCTGTCGCGGATGCCGGTCGCCGCGGCCGACGAGCGGAAGGTGCTGGATCGCGTCGGCGCGGCGCCGGACGTGCGGCTTGCGTGTCAGCTTCGGCCGTTGGGCGATCTTGCCGTCACGCCGCTCTTGCCCGCTTCGGCGCAAGCGGCCGACGGCTTCTGGCGGCCCGACTATCTGCAGGGGATGGAGAAGGAGATCATCATCCTGTTCGCCGACATCCGCGCCTTCACGCAGCTGTCCGAGCAGAAGCTGCCTTATGACGTGGTGTTTCTCTTGAACCGCTATTTCGCCGAGATGGGAAATGCGGTAGAGCAGGCGGGCGGGCGCATCGACAAATTCATCGGCGACGGCGTCATGGCGCTGTTCGGCCTCGATAGCGGCCCGGCGCGCGGTGCGCGCGAAGCCTTGGTCGCGGCGCGCGCGATGGCCGAGCGGCTGGCGGAGCTCAACCGCGTGCTTGCCCAGGATTTGCCGGAGCCATTGCGGATCGGGATCGGCATCCATGTCGGGCCGGCGATCGTCGGCGAGATGGGATATGGCAAGGCCGTCTCGGTCACCGCGGTCGGGGATTCGGTGAACACGGCGAGCCGGCTCGAGGTCCTGACCAAGGAGTTCGGCGCGCAGCTCGTCGTGTCCGAGGCGGTGGTCGAACGCGCGCAAGTCGGGCTCGACGGAATACCGCGCCGCGAGATCGAGATCCGGGGCCGGGTTGAACGCTTGCGTATTCTCGCATTGATCAGTGCGCTCGATTTGCCGGCGCCGGTCGCGTCTTGAGTCTCGACAATCTGGCGACACGCACGTAGTTTCGTGCATTGCCAAATGTCTCCAAGACGAACCCGATTCCGCTCGATGATCATGGGCGCGTGGCCGCTTCTTCGGTGCCGCGCCGGCACCGCCGCGGTCGAGATGGCCTTCATCGCGCCGATCCTGGTCTTGATGGCGGCGGGCATGATCGATTTCGGGCTTGGCATCTATGACAAGATGCTGGTCGCGGACGCGGCGCAGGCCGGCGCAACCTACGCACAGCTCAACGCCAACTGCTCTAACATCTCGACCTGCTTCAACGAGATCGGCTGCGCCACGAACGGCGGCACGACCGGCGTCACCAACGCGAGTTCTTGCATTTTCGATCAGAATGTCGCGACCGCGGCGGCAAAGGCGCACGGCTCGGGCAACAGCACCTCGACCGCGGTCGTGACGGCGGCGAGCGTCCTTTATTGCTGCACCGCGAACCTGACGCTCTCCAATTCGAGCTGCACCGAACCCCCGGCCGCCGCGCCGACCTGCACGAGCGGGCCCAGCGTCGGGACCTATGTCCTGGTCTCGACAAGCTCCACCTACACGACGCTCTTGCCCTACAATTTCGTCGGCAGGCTTCTCGATGTCGACATCCCAAGCTCGTTCTCGCTGAACGCGAACCAGGTCGTCCGCATTCAATGAGATGCAGCGGCGGCATGATCCGGCATATCGGGCGGCGCCAAGACGGCGTCACGATGATCGAGTTCGCGCTGCTGCTGCCGTTCTTCATCGTCCTTTTGTTTGGCATCATCGAGTTCGCGCAGGCGGTCTTCGTTCAGGCGGCGCTGCAGCATGCGGTGACGGAATCGGCGCGCTGCTACAGCCTGTTCCAGGCAACGGATTCGCTGGGATCGGCGAACACGCCGCCTGATTGCAGCACGATGCAGAATGTTCGGGCGGTCGCCTCGCAGCAGGCTTATGGACTGAGCATCGCCGCCAGTATCTTCACGCCGACAACGCAAACCGGCTATGCCTGCGTCTCGGCCAGCTACCCGATGAGTTTCGGCGTGCCGTTCCTGCCGAGATACGCGCTGACGCTCGCAGCGGACTCCTGCTATCCGACCGCGCCCACCGGTTCGCGATAGGATCGCTCACTGGCCGGGCGCGCCTGCGCCTGTATGCGTAAGGGCCGAGGGAATCCCGCCGCCGCTCGGCAGCGTGGACGGCGCGGCCGCCGGCGATGGCGCCGTCGCCGTCGCGTTGGGCAATGCCGTTGTGGTCGAAGACAGGGTCTCCTGACGCGCGAAATAGACGCAGCGCGGCTCGCAGTAGTAATCGGTGACGTCGATGTCGCTGCTGCTGACGCGGGTGACCGTCACCATCCGCTCGTTATCCGGCACGACGACCACCTCGCGCGCGATCAGGCGATGGCCCGAATCGTCATAGGCAAAGAGGTTCGTGGCCCCGGGCTTGCGGCCGAACACGAAAATGAGATTGGGCTTTTCATGCACGATATCGGCGATGTCGGGGTTCGCCACCACGATCGAGGCCGCGGTGCCGTCGGTCGTCACCACGTCGGCATGATTGACGGTGAGACGCAGCAGTGCCGCGCTCGGCGCGGTTTGCGCCTGACTACAGGGCGATGCACCCAAGAGCGCGATGAAGGCGGCGAGCGCGTATCGATTTGGCTGTGAGCTTGTCATCGCCCGGTCTCCGTTGCCTGCATCGAAGTCTCGGGCAAAATGCTTACCAAAATCCCTTGCAAAAACGGGCGCAAATCGCGCATCAAACGCACGCCATCGCTTTCCAATCACGCCGACAAGGCATAGTATTTGCCGCAGCAAGACAAGATTTATCGGCGGGGAATCATGAAGCGGGCCCAGGGGCGGCGGCTTGGCATCGTCATCGCGCTCCTCGTGCTCATGGGCGCATGCAGCGGCGAGGGGGCCAGAGATGCGGATGCCCTCCAGGGCAAAAGCGATCTCACGCGCTCGCTCATCGACGCGGCCGCGACGGCCAAGGCGCAGAATGATCTCGTCACCGCCGTCACTTATTATCGCAGCGCGCTCTCGCGCGAGCCCGACAACATGGAGGCGGCGGCCGGTCTCCTGCAAAGCCTGCGTCTCAGTGGCGGGCTTGACGAGGCGCGAATCGTCGCCGCCAAAGTCGTCGCAAGCAAGACCACCGATCCTGCGGCGCTCGCCGAAGCCGGCAAGGTGGAACTTGCCGTGGGTCAGCTCGATGACGGTGTCCGGCTCTTGAAGCGCGCGGCGTCGCTCGACGCGAAGGACGCGGCGACGCTCGCCGCGCTGGGCCTCGCTTATGACCGGCTCGGCGAATACCCGGAGGCAGACACCTATTACAAAGAGGCGCTGGCGATCGCGCCGTCCGACGCCAATGTCCTCAACGACTACGCGCTGTCGCGGGCGATGGCGAATGACCTTGCCGATGCCGTGCAGCTTCTGGAGCGGGCGGCGGGCGAGCCCAACGCCGATCTGCGCGTGCGTCAGAACCTGGCGCTCGTCTACGCGCTGAGCGGCGACATGCCGAAGGCCGAGGCGCTGACCCGGCGCGACCTGCCGCCGGCGATGGTCGCACCAACCTTGGACTATTACCGGCAAATCGCTGCCGACGCGACGCCGCCGCAGCCATAGGCGTGGCGTTCAGCCTTTGCCGGAGAAAGCCCGCATCACCTGGATGATGGTCGGGCCGATCAGCACGAGGAACAGAACCGGCAGGAAGAACGTCACCATGGGCACGGTGAGCTTCGCCGGCAACCCCGCGGCCTTTTCCTCGGCTGCGGCAAGGCGCGTGTCGCGGCCCTCTTGCGCCACCACGCGAAGCGCCTGACCAAGCGGGGTTCCGTATTTCTCGGACTGGATAAGCGAGGTGACGAGCGACTTGATCGGCGGCGACGCGGTCCGTTCCGCGAGATTGTCGAGCGCCTGCCGCCGATCGCTGAGAAACGCCAGCTCGGCGGTGGTGATCGCGATCTCCTCGGACAGCGCCGGTGCGTCGGCCGCCATCTCCTCGCTGACGCGCGCGAACGCCGCTTCGAGCGAAATGCCCGATTCGATGCAGATCACCATCAGGTCGATGGCGTCGGGAAACTTGCGCTGGATCTCCTGCCGGCGTCGGGCGATC
>DATJLY010000182.1:0-3730 GCA_035509095.1 Allostellaceae bacterium
TGGCGCAGGCGAAAGATGCCGCCGAAGCGGTCGAATACGCCATCGATGCCTTGCCCGCGGTGACGACGCCCGAGGACGCGGCGAAACCGGGCGCGCCGCAGATTCATGACGAAGCGCCGGGCAATATCCTGCTCGACTTCCAATTCGGCCCGGTCGACAAAGTGACCGAGGCGTTCGCCCAGGCCGCGCATGTGACGCGGCTCAAGCCGGCCAACAGCCGCATCGTCGTCAACGCGATGGAGCCGCGTGCCGCCGTCGGCAGCTTCGACGCGGAGTCGGGACGCTACACGCTCACGGCGGGCTCCCAGGGCGTCTATGGCCTGCGCGGCAACTTGGCGCTGGTGCTGGGCGTCGCGGCCGACAAGGTGCGCGTGCTGACCCACAATGTGGGCGGCTCGTTCGGGATGAAGGGCGGGGTATTCCCCGAATATCCTTGCGTCCTTTATGCCGCGCGCGTGCTGGGCCGGCCGGTGAAGTGGACCGACGACCGCTCCGGCAGCTTTGTGTCCGACAGTCACGGGCGCGATCACGACATGACGGTCGAGATGGCGCTCGACAAGGACGCGCACATCCTCGCGCTGCGCGTGACCGGCTACGGCAATGCCGGCGCTTATCCGAACGCACCGCTCCCTTATTCCGTGAACACCGCCAAGAACATTGTCGGCGTCTATCGCACGCCGCTCCTGCAGGTCACGTCCAAGGGCGTCTACACCAACACGCAGCCGGTTGGCGCCTATCGCGGCGCGGGGCGGCCCGAAGGCAACTATTACATGGAGCGGCTGATGGACACGGCCGCCGACGAGCTTGGCATGGACCGGCTCGAGATCCGCCGGCGCAACTACATCCCGCCCGAGGCGATCCCGTTCAAGACGGCATCGGGCTCGGCCTATGACAGCGGCGAGTTCGAGGCGGTGCTGAACATCGCGCTCGATACCGGCGACTGGCAGGGCTATGGGGCGCGCAAGCGCGCAAGCGAAGCGCGCGGCAAGCTTCGCGGCCTCGGCATCGCGAGCTTCCTCGAAGTGACCGCCCCCCAAGGCAAGGAGATGGGCGGCATCCGCTTCGAAGGCGACGGCAGCGTCACCATGATCAGCGGCACGCTCGATTACGGGCAGGGACACGGCTCGCCCTTTGCGCAAGTCGTCGTTGATCGGCTCGGCATTCCGTTCGAGCGCCTCAACCTGCTGCAAGGCGACAGCGACCAGCTTCTGTTCGGCGGCGGCACCGGCGGATCGCGCTCGGCGATGGCAAGCGGCACCGCGCTCGTCAAAGCCTGCGACAAGGTGATCGAGCAGGGCAAGCAGATCGCGGCGCATCTCCTCGAAGCCGCCGCCGTCGACATCGAGTTCTCGGCCGGCGCGTTCCGCATCGCGGGCACCGACCGCGCGATCGGCATCCTCGAGATCGCCGAGCGCATGCGCAAAGGCGCGGCGCTGCCGGAAGAGGTGCCGCAATCGATGGACGCGGCTCTGGTGGTCGAGACGCCGCCATCCGCTTATCCCAACGGCTGCCACATCGCCGAGGTGGAGATCGATCCCGACACCGGCACGGTTGCGGTCGTGAAGTACGCGATGGTCAACGATTTCGGCGTTCTGCTCAATCCGCTCCTGGCGGAAGGCCAGGCCCATGGCGGCGTCATGCAAGGGATCGGGCAGGCGCTGATGGAGCGCACGGTCTATGACCGCGAGGGACAGCTCGTGAGCGGCTCCTACATGGATTACGCCATGCCGCGCGCGGATAACGCTCCCATGTTCGATTTCGCAAGCCACCCCGTGCCGGCGACCACCAATCCCCTGGGCGTCAAAGGCTGCGGCGAGGCGGGCTGTGCCGGCTCGCTGCCGGCGGTGATGAACGCGGTGGTCGACGCGCTGAGACCCTATGGCATCAACCATATCGACATGCCCGCAACGCCGGAGCGCGTGTGGCGAGCGATCCGGGAGAAACGCGCATCATGATCACGGAAATCGCGCAGATCGACGTGAAGCCCGGGCTCGAGGCCGAGTTCGAGGCAGGCGTCGCCAAGGCCACGCCGCTGTTCAAGCGCGCCAAAGGCTGCACCGGGCTCGAGCTCAAGCGCTCGATCGAGAAGCCGTCGCGCTATCGCCTGATGGTGGGCTGGGTGACGGTCGAGCACCATACGGACGAGTTCCGCAACTCGGCGGACTTCTCCGAATGGCGCAAGCTCGTGGGCCATTGCTTCGCGACCCCGCCCGAGGTCGAGCATGTGAGCCAGGTGCTGAAGGGATTCTGAGCCCGCCGCCTTCGGCTCACGACGCGAGCTTTGCGAGCGCCTCGGTGCGGTTGCGGTAGATCGGACAGAACTGCCGCAGCCCGATCGAATCGAGGACATGCCGCACGGCGCTACGCGCGCCGGCGATGACGAAGGGTTGCCGATTCGCCTGCGCCTGTTTCAGGGCGATGATGATGAGCCGCAAGCCGGCGCTGCTGAGATAGGTGAGGTGGCCAAGGTCGAGCACGACCGGGCCGCCGCCCGCCACGATTTCGGCGAATTTCTCGCGCGCGATCGCGAGCGTGCCGATTTCGAGCCGGCCCGTGACCTCGAGCACGGTCGCCGCGCCATCGTCGATCGTCCGCACGACCAGAGCGCCCTCGCTCATCGCGCTTCACAACTCCTTTGCCGAAACCCCCGCCCGCGCTTCCCTTTCCGGGTCCTTTCATCATAGCATGGAAATCCAAGGGGGACGCGTCTGCTGCCATCAAGGGTTTTCCGAACGGCCGATTGACCGCGGCCGGCGAGACGGCTGTCGATCCGACCGATGCCGAGGCGGCGCAACCCACAAGGAGGAGAATGCGCATGAAGACAATGCTTGCCCTGTGCCTCGCGCTGCTGGCCGCGCCCGCCTTCGCACAGCAATCGGTGCCGGAGATTCCCTTCGACTCGGTGCCGAATTTTCTGAAGCTGCCGCCCGACCTTTACATCGGCGAGCCGACCGGCGTGGCGGTCAATTCCAAGGGCCATGTCTTCGTCTTCTCGCGCGGGGGGTCGAGCATGGGCCCCGCTTATGGCGAAACCGCAGCGCAGCTCCTCGAATTTTCTCCCGACGGCAAATATCTGCGCGAGATCGGCAAGAACCTGTATGCGTGGTCGTTCGCGCACGCGGTCCGGATCGACCGCCACGACAATATCTGGGCGGTCGACAAAGGCTCGGACATGATCGTGAAGTTCGATCCTGAGGGCCGCGTCCTGTTCGTGTCCGGGCGCAAGCAGGAAGCGTCCGACGACGGCACCGGTCCCTTGAAGCATCCCAACCCGCCGCTGCCGGCCCAGGACGGACGCTATCGCCAGCCGACCGACGTGACCTGGGACAAGGACGACAACGCCTATATCAGCGACGGCTACATCAATTCCCGCGTCGCCAAGCTCGACAAGGACGGCAACTGGGTGATGCAGTGGGGTGAGCACGGGAGCGGGCCCGGCCAGTTCAATACGGCGCACGGAATCGGCGCCGATGCCCAAGGCAACATCTATGTCGCCGACCGCGGCAACCGCCGCATCCAGGTCTTCGACGGAGAGGGCAAGTTCCTGCGTCAGTTCACGATCGACCTGCCGGTGCCGCCCGATGCGCGCATGGTGATCGGCAACAAATATCCCGATCCGATGGCCGACAATGTCCCCCCGCTCCTGAAGCCGGGCGCGCCGTGGGTGATCTGCATCACGCCGCCGCCGCACCAGTTCCTCTACACCGCTGACGCCTTCCCCGGCCGCATC
>DATJLY010000183.1:0-4460 GCA_035509095.1 Allostellaceae bacterium
GTCGCGATCGCGAGGCCGGCAGGGTAGGGGTGGAGCGCCTCCGCGATGAGGCTCTCGCTGACATAGGGGCCATAGGAATCGGCGGTATCGATGAGCCGCGCGCCGCGCTCGACGACGCGCCGCAAAAGGGCGATGGCGCCCGCCCGGTCGCGCGGCGCGCCGAAGCTCGAGGCGCCGGCGCCGACGATGTGGAGCGCGCCGAATCCCATCCGGTCGACGGTGATGTCGCCGCCGATCGCGATCGTCGCCGGATGCGCCATCAGATGAGCTGCTCGAGCGGCGCCGGCCCGCCCAGCAACATGCCGCCCCAATGGCGCCCGAACATCTCGGGCTGGTTGGAAATGTGCTGTCGCCCGGCGGTAAGGTCCGCGAGGACGCGGCCGAACGGCAGATCGGTACGGATCGCGTGCGCGCCCGACGCCTTGAACAGCTTCGACGCTGCCTGGCCGCAGCGCTCGACGCCCCAGGCCGAATGGAACTTGAATTTGAGCCGCTGTTCCATCGGCGGCACCTCGCTGCGCTCGGCATAGGCGACGAGCTTGCCGAGATTGTGATGCAGCATCACAGTCAACTCGTCGGTGATGGCGGCGGCCTCGGCGCAGGCAAGCTGCGCGATCGGATCATCGGCCGTGCGGCCACGCGGCGTCGCGCGCTTCGAGGCATAGTCGCGATAGCGGTCGACCATGCCCTGAAGCGCCCCGATCGCGCCGCACGCCACGCCCAGATAAAGGATCTGCGCCGCGGGAATGCGATAAAGCGCCGCCTGGTTGATCGCCTGGCCCGGGCCGCGGCAATGGAACATCTCCATCACGCTGTGCGCGCGATAGGCGGGCACGAACGTCTCCTTGATGACGATGTCCTGGCTTCCCGTGGCCTTGAGGCCCGACACGTGCCAGGTATCGACGATCTCG
Organism: Allostellaceae bacterium; assembly: GCA_035509095.1. Taxonomy (GTDB): domain Bacteria; phylum Pseudomonadota; class Alphaproteobacteria; order ATCC43930; family CGMCC-115725; genus DATJLY01. The sequence goes on from DATJLY010000183.1 coordinate 912, forward strand.
TATTCTGAACGCGGCACCAGGAAGAAGCGCCAATCGAACGCGTCAGGCTTGTCGGAGGGCACCACGCCGCCGAGGAACGCCCATTGGCAATGCTCGCAGCCGCTCGAATAGAACCAGCGGCCGGAAAGCTTGAACCCGTCCTTCGTCGGGATCGCGGCCCCGCCCGGCATCAGCGACGACGAAATGAGGGTACGGCGGTCCTTGCCCCACACCTCTTCGGCCGCGCGGTCATCGTAAAGGGCCAAGAGCCACGGGTGCAGCCCCACGACGCCATAAACCCACGCGGTCGAGAAGCAGCCCTCGGCAAGCGCCATCAGCACGTCGTAATAGATGTCGGGATGCATCTCCCAGCCGCCCCAGCGCTTGGGCTGCAGGATCTTGAAGAACCCTGCTTCTTGCATCTCGGCGATCGATTCCTTGGGCACGCACCGCGCGGCCTCGGCCGCCGGGGCGCGTTCGGCAAGGCGCGGGATCATCGCGCGGGCACGGCGCAGAAGCTCGGCGGGCGCGGGGACGATGGTCGGGTCGAGCGATGTGTCCATGCCGGCGACTCTATCACGGAGGCAAGGACCGTCAACGCGGGCGCGCCGGGGCGGGAAAATCGTGCCGCTTTTGCCCCCGGCCTCTTGAATGGACGGCGGGTCGAACTAAGTCCTTCTGCACCGGGCCCGATGGGGCTTGGCACTGATGGTTTTCCATGTTGCTCGAAGGAGGACGTGGCAATGACTGTCATCGCGATCGAAGCCGCGTCGACGGACGGCGGGGCGGGCCAAAATCCTTGCCGGGTCAGGCGACCCGATCCCCCGAAAGAGACAGCGCAGGTTCCAGATTGTGCCGCGACGCCTCGCCAACGGGCGATGCCGGCGGAGCCGCACTGGCCCCGGGTCTTCCCGGGCCTGTAGGTCTTACAGCATCCCCACCACGGCGCCGCTCATGCACGTGGCGATGGTGCCGGAGAGGATCGAGCGCAGGCCCAGCGCGACGATCTCCTGCCGCCGCTCGGGGACCATCGCGCCCATGCCGCCGATCAGGATGCCGAGGCTGCCGAAATTGGCGAAGCCGCACATGGCATAGGTCATGATGAGCCGCGACCGGTCGCTCAGCGCCGATTTCGGCAGATGCGCCATGTCGACATAGGCGATGAACTCGTTGAGCACGGTCTTCGTGCCCATGAGCTGCGCCGCCTGGTCGACATCGGCGCTCGGGATGCCGATGAGCCACATCACCGGGCGGAACGCGAAGGCGAAAAGCCGCTGCAAGGTCAGCGCCTGCCCGCCCCAATGCGGCAACAGGCCCAGCATCATGTTGCAGAGGCTGACCAGCGCCAGCAGCACGATCAGCATCGCCGTGATATTCACGAGGATAACGATGCCGGCGGCGGTGCCCTTGGCGACGGCGTCCATGGTGCTGACCGGCGGGTCGTCGATCTGCAGCTCGGCCGATTGGCTCGGGTCGGCCCGGAACGGCACCATCAGCGCTGCGACCGCGAGCGCCGCCGGCGTCGAGATGATCGCGGCGACCAGGATATGGCCGAGCGCGTCGGGAATGACGGGTCCCAGGATCGCGGCGTAAAGCACCATCACCGTGCCGGCGATCCCGGCCATGCCGCAGCTCATGAGCGCGAACAGCTCGCCCCGCTCCATACGCATGAGGTAGGGCCGGATGAGCAGCGGCCCCTCGATGTGACCGACGAAGATATGGACCGCCGCGCCGAGGCCCAGCGGCCCGCCCACCCCGACCGAACGGCGAAGCAGCCATGCGATGCCCTGGACGACGCGCTGCATCACGCCCCAATGGAAAAGGATCGTGGCAAGCGCGCTGATCACGAGGACCAGCGGCAGGGCGCGGAATGCGAAGATGAAGCTCGCGCCCGGCGTGGTCTCGGTGAAGGGCAGCGGCGCGCCGCCGAGATACCCGAACACGAACCCGGTGCCGGCATCGGTGGCGCTTTGCAGCGCCTCGACGCCGTCATTGAGGAGGAGGAACGCGTTTGCCGCCGGCTTGAAGCGCAGGAACAGGACCGCCAGCGCGAATTGCAGCAGCACGCCGATCACGACGATCCGGACCGGCACATGGAACCGGTCCTCGCTCAGCACCCATGCGAGGAGCAAAAGCGCCGCGATCCCCCAGATCCCGCTTTGCATCGCGTCAGTTTCCGGGCAGCGGCACGGCATAGCGCCGGTCGACGATCGCGTTCCCGTCCGCGTCGGCCTTCACCATGCCTTGCGACTGATACCAGGTGAGTTGATGCAGCGTGTCCTTCACATCGAGCCGGAGCTCGGGATCGACATAGGCGATGCTGATCAGGACCTGATCGGCGGTCTGGTTGATGTGTTTCCCGATGATCTCGGCCACCGCCCGCGCGGATGGTTCATCGACGCGCTTGCGGTCCGCGTTGAAGAAGGCGGCATCGTAATCCTTGGCGCCTTTGCGATAGGCCGCCAGGAAATGCCGGATCATGTCGCCGCGCGTATCCGCGGTCTTGCCGGAGACCATCACGCCCGCGAGCTGATAGGGGGTCTCGTCGCCGACATAGCCCACGAGCTTCGCTTGTCCTTTTTGCAACAGCGGCACCGCCGTGTTGCCGGGCATCATGGTGAGGTCGACTTGGCCGCCGACGATCGCCGAGACCGTGTTGCCGATGGATTGCAAGGCGAGAAGCCGCATCGACTTCAGGTCGAACCCGTATTTGTCGGCGATGAGCCCCAGCGCGTAGTGCGTCGGCGAGCCGATCTGCGACAGGGCGAAGGAATGGCCCGGGAAATCCCGGAACGTCCGGAGGCCGGTCTCGTAGGCGCGGTTGGAGACGAGAAAGGGCTGGAATTGGACGCCTGGTATCTCGAGCGTCGTGCCGGCGATGATCCGCAGCATTCCCTTTCCCGCCAGCGAGAAGAATCCGGCGGTGAAGCCGGTCGAGGAGACATCGACGTCGCCCGAGGCGAGCGCCACCGCGATCGGCTGCGCCGAATCGAACGGCACGATCTCGACCGAAAGCCCTTCGGCCGCGAAGTATCCGCGCTCTTGCGCGAGATAGGCCGCTCCCGAGCCGCTGCTCTTGAGCATGCCCACCTTGATCGATTGAGCGTCGGCAGAGGCCGCCAGGGCGAGTCCGAACAGGATCGCAAGGACTGCGGCAGCGCGGCTCATGACGGGTCCCGCCGGATCGTGAAGCCGTTCGCAACCGTCTCCATGCCGATGCGCGGGTAATAGTCCATCGCCGCCGGCGCCGACAGGAGAAGGAGCATCGAGCCGGGCCCGACGATCCGCTTCGTCTCGGCGATGAGCGCGAGGCCGATGCCCTGGCGCTGCCGTGCCCGCTCGACGCAGAGGTCGGAGAGGTAACAGCAATAGGCGAAATCCGTGACGCTGCGCGCGATGCCGACGAGGCGGCGGCTCGCGTCGGCAAGCCGCGCCGTGACGACGAGATTCGAATGGGCGAGGATTGTCGCCATCCTCGCCGCATCGTCGATGGGGCGGTTCAGGCCCGATTCGCGCACGACGGCGATGAATTCCGCCACCTCGAGCCTCCCCTCTTCGCGCGCGAAGACG
>DATJLY010000184.1:0-4090 GCA_035509095.1 Allostellaceae bacterium
CCGCCGAAATCCTGCCGGTGATCGAATCGCTCGCGAGCCAAGCCGCGGTGGCGCTCGACAATCACATGCTGCTCGACGCGCAAAAGAACCTGTTCCGCGCGTTCCTACAGGTTTTTGCGAGCGCCATCGACGCCAAGTCGCCCTATACCGGCGGCCATTGCCGGCGCGTGCCCGAGCTGACCAACATGCTCGCGCGCGCCGCCGCCAACAGCACCGCCGAGCCGTTCAAGGATTTCTCGCTGAGCGACGAGGAATGGTACGAGCTCGAGGTCGCAGGCGGTCTTCACGATTGCGGCAAGGTCACGACGAGCGAGTATGTCGTCGACAAGGCCACCAAGCTCGAGACCATCTACAACCGCATCCACGAGATCCGCACCCGGTTCGAAGTGGTGAAGCGCGATGCCGAGATCGCGTATCTGAAGGCGGTCCAGGCCGGGGGCGACGAGCCGACGCTGCGCGCCGAGCGCGACCGGCGCTGGGCCGAGCTCGACGACGATTTCGCGTTCCTGGCCGAGTGCAATATCGGCGGCGAGTTCATGGCGCCCGAGAAGATGGCGCGGCTCGACCGCATCGCCGAGATCACGTGGCAGCGCACGCTCGATGACGGGCTCGGCCTGTCATGGGAGGAAGGCCAGCGCCGCGCCGGCGCGCCGCGCCCGCTGCCGGCCGAGGAGCATCTCATCGCCGACAAGCGCGAGCACATCATCGCGCACAGCGGACCGCCGCTTCCGCCCGACAACCGGTGGGACTTCATCGTCAAGCCGCCGGCGCAGAAATACAATCTGGGCGAGCTTTACAACCTCAAGGTCCGGCGCGGCACGCTCACCGACGAAGAGCGCTATCACATCAACGACCACATCGTTCAGACCATCATCATGCTCGAGGCGTTGCCGTTTCCGCATACGTTGCGGCGCGTGCCGGAATGGGCGGGCGGTCATCACGAGAAGATGGACGGGACCGGTTATCCTCGCGGCTTGACGCGGGCGCAGATGAGCATCCCCGCGCGCATCATGGCGATCGCCGACATCTTCGAGGCGCTGACCGCGCGCGACCGCCCCTACAAGACGCCAAAGCGCCTCTCCGAATGCATCGCCATCATGGCGCGGATGAGCGAGGAGCAGCACATCGATTCCGATCTCTTCGCCCTTTTCCTCCAGTCGGGCGTCTATCGCGATTATGCGAAGGCCTTTTTGCTGCCGGAGCAGATCGACGAGGTCGACATCGCCCGCTTCGTGCCGCCCGAGGCGGCGGCCGCGGAATAGGGTGGCGATCAGTTCGCCAGCAAGCGGTCGATGACGGCTTGAAACTCGCTGACGTGGAGCGGCTTGCGCATGACCGCGTCCGCGCCGAGCTTCGCGGCCGCGGCGAGATAGAAGTGCGCGCCGACGGGATCGCTTCCGCTCATCACCAGGATCTTCACCGGCAGCCGTTCGCGCCTGATCTCGAGGATGGTCTCGATGCCGTCCTTCTTCGGCATGATCACGTCGGTGATGACGAGGTCCGGGTGATGCTGCCGCACGAGATCGAGCGCTTCGTCCCCGTCGCCCGCTTCGAGCACGTCATGACCCGATACGGCGAGGAACCGGTGCACCGAGCGGCGCAGGTCGCGATTGTCATCGACGAGGAGAACGAGCGCCATCCCGGTTACCGTTGGCCGCCCGGGCGCCGCCCGCTTGTCCCGAGCCCTGCCATCGATCCGCGAACTGGCGTACGCGTCACGGTTTCCTCCCTCGGCCGGGGGTGTGGGTTGCACCGAAGACCCTTCGCTGCGCGCCACCCCGAAAGTAGGCCTTTGTCGGGATTGCTACTATAATTTAGATAGTAGCCTCTTCCTATCCAACCTACAATAGCAAAATGCTCCCTAAAGTGGTGTTAACCATAGGGATTTTCTCTTCCTGATCGGGGCCGCGCGAATGGTCTCAGGCTCAAACTGGGCTAATGCGCGGGACCCTGCGGGGGCGCTATCCTTGCTGGTAAGGTATTTCTTCCTGTGAGACCGGACCCGACTTCACCACCCCGGCCGCGCGATCCGCGACTCGATTTCTTTCGCGGCAGCGCGATGTTCATCATCTTCATCGCCCATTGCCGTGGCAATGTTTTGTGGAACATCATCCCGGCGCGATACGGCGTCAGCGATGCCGCCGACATGTTCGTGTTCCTGTCCGGGATGGCCGCGTCGATCGCGTTCGGCGGCACCTTCATCCGTCAGGGCGCGCTCATCGGCACCGCGCGCATCCTTTATCGCTGCGTGCAGCTTTTCGCGGCGCATCTCGGCCTCTTCTTCACCGGCGCGATGGTGATCGCCGCGGGCACGCGCTATTTCGGCGATATCGACTATCCCTCGATGCTCAATCTCGAGCGGTTCTATCACGATCCCGGCGACGCGCTCATCGGGCTCTTCACGTTGAGCTATGTGCCGCATTATTTCGACATCCTGCCGCTTTATATCGCCGTCCTCGCGATGGTGCCGGTGGCGATGCTGCTGGCACGCATCCATCCCTATTGCACGATCGCGGCCTCGATCCTGCTGTGGGCCGTCGCCAATCGCTTCATGATCGACCTTCCGGCCAATGCCGACGATCAGCCGGTCTGGTATTTCAACCCGTTCGCCTGGCAGCTCATCTTCTTCACCGGCTTCGCGCTGCGCCGGCAATGGATCACCGTGCCGCTCGACTCCGCGCTGCTGTTCTGGGGCAGCGTCACCGTGCTGCTTCTGGGGCTCGGCATTTCGCTGCATGTCGTGTTCGAGCACGTGCCGCCGATCGATTGGCTCCGGATATGGATCTACAATCACACCGACAAGACCAATCTCGATCTTTTGCAATATGTCCATTTCCTCGCCGAGGCCTATGTCGTGGTCGTGCTCCTGAAGGGGCGCGAGCACATGCTGCTGGAGCCGCCGTGGCGGGCGTTTGTGCGTTGCGGGCAGCAGGCGCTGTCGATCTACGTGACCTGCGAGATCTGTGCCGAGATCGGCGGCATGGTGTTCGATCATGCAGGGCAGGGGTGGCCGGTACAGATCGCGGTGAACGCGGTGGGCTTTGCCGTGCTGTTCGCGGTCGCCTTCATCGCCGCCTGGGCAAAGCGCGCGCCGTGGAAGCGCGTGGCGGCACCGGCGCCGGCGTCCGTGCCGCGCGAGCGTCCGTTGGTGGCACAGGAAAGCGGGGACTGACCATGCGGCTTGGCGTTCTCGCCGCGGCAATGGCGATGGTCGTGATACCGGCGCTTGGCGCCCACGCCGAGGATCAGCGCGGCACGCTCACCATCGCGGGCACCGAGCGCAGCTTTGTCCTCCATGTCCCGCCGGGTGCCGAGGCCAAGCCCCTTCCGCTCGTCATCGCGCTCCACGGCGCCGGCGGGACGGGCGCCGATTTCGCGGCCGAGACCAAGTTCGACCCCGCGGCCGACGCCGCCGGCATGATGGTCGTCTATCCCGACGGGATGGTTGCGCCCGCCAAGCGCGGTACCTGGAATGCCCGCTTCTGCTGCGGCCCGGCCGCGGCGCAGGATCGCGACGATGTGGGCTTCATCGGCGCGCTGATCGAAGCGCTTGCCAAGCAGCACCAGATCGACCGAAAGCGCATCTATGCGACGGGCATGTCGAATGGCGGCATCTTCGCCTTTCGCCTCGCAAGCCTCAGGCCGCAATGGTTCGCGGCGGTCGCCGGGGTCTCGGCCGCGATCGCCGGCGTCGCGCGCGACGGCAAGGCCTATATCTTCGACCCGCCGGCCGAGCCGGTGCCGGTGATGCTGATCCACGGGCGCCAGGACGAGCTGATCCTCTACGACGGCGGCTCGTCGCCGAGCCTCAAATTCTCCAATCACTGGAAGAACTCGGTCGCCGATTCGCTGTCGTTCTGGGCCGCCGCCGATGATTGCCCGGTCGAACCCAAGACCGCCGACTATGCCGCCGGGCGGCTTACCCTGATCGATTATCAGGGCTGCAAGAAGGGGAGCGAGGTCTTGCTTTGGACCATCGCCGATGGCGACCATTCCTGGCCCGCGCCTGACGTGCCGTTTCCCGGACCCGACGGCCCGCGCTCGGCGGCCGCCGAGATTCTGGCATTCTTCGCGGCGCACGCGCGCGAGT
>DATJLY010000185.1:0-10819 GCA_035509095.1 Allostellaceae bacterium
CAACTCGATGAAGCATTGCTTGATCGTGTAGAGCGGCGACGTGCCTATATCGCCATAGACGACGCCCAGCGCGCCAAGCAGCATCTGCTGGTGCGCCGTGTGGTGGCGTGCCGCCGTTCCGTTAACCGTGGAGGTTTGCGCCATGATCCCCTGATAAGCGGGCCGGGCGGCGCTGTTTAGACCGTTCGCACCGGGCCGGCAATAAGGGAGTGGACGTGACCATTGTCCGCGACAGTTGAAAAACGCGCGGACCTCCTGTAAAGCGCCCTTAATCACACGATAATTCCCGGGGGATGGCGATGGAGGAGTCTGCGCACGCCCCAGCCCGGCGGCCGACCGAGGATGCGCGGCGGCTGCTGTCGAACTGCTTCCTGTTCCAGGGGATGGGAACGGAAGAACGCAATCAGCTCGTGTCACGCGCGCATATCCGGCGCTTTGCCGCCGGCGAGACGATCTTCCTCATGGGATCGCCTGGATCGAGCATGATGGCGGTGCTGAACGGCCAGGTCCGTATCAGCATTTCCTCGCCCGAAGGCAAAGAGCTGCTGCTCGCGATCCTTCAGCCGGGCGAGGTGTTTGGCGAGATCGCGCTGCTCGACGGCAAGGAGCGATCCGCCGACGCCAAGGCGATGACGAATTGCGCGCTCGCGGTGCTGGAGCGGCGCGAGGTGATGGCATTCCTCGAGCGCAATCCAGGAACCTGGCCGCGCATCGTCGAGGTGCTGTGCGAGCGGTTCCGCGAGAATACGCAGCACGCGGCCGAGGTCTCGCTCATGCAATTGCCGGCGCGGCTTGCGAAAGCGCTGTTGCGCATGGACAGCGAGCGCAGCGCGGGCAGCCGGCCGCTATCGCAGCGCGAGCTCGGCAACATGGTGGGCGCCGCGCGCGAGAGCGTGAACAAATGCCTCAATGAATGGCAGCGTCGCGGCGTCATCCGCATCGAGGACAATGCGATCGTCCTCGTCGACCGCGCGTCGCTCGAGGGACTGTCGCACTGACCTGGACCGAACCGCTCCCGCCGGTCGGGTGGGATGGGTCGGCTTGCTCCTTCACGCGGCGGCGCGCTCCCGCTTCAAGGCCTGCTTTGGCGCCCCGCTCGCGGCTTCGAGCGCCTCGCGAATACGCTGGAACGCAAGCCGCATCCGCGATTTGACGGTGCCGAGCGGGATCGCGAGCGCGGCTGCGATCTCGCCATGCGACTTGCCGTGATAAAAGGCAAGCGTGACGACTTCTGCCTGGTCTTGCGGCAGGGTTCCCAGCACCTGCCGCATCTCGCGCTGCTGGTCGCTGGTCTGGAGGTTGTGGTCGGGCGCCGGCAACGGCGCCGGCAGCAAGGTCGGGTCGGTGACGTCGAATGCCTTGCGCAGGTCACGGCGCAACGCATCGATGCGCAAATTGCGAGCAATCGTGAAGAGCCAGGAGCTGACCGCGGATTTGGCCGGATCGTAGGTCTCGGCCTTGCGCCACACCACGACCATCACGTCCTGCGCCAATTCCTCGGCCAGCTCGTCCGAGGTGCCGAGCTTCTTCATGTAGGCCTTGAGGCGGGGCGCGTAGTAATTGAAGAGGGCCATGAAGGCGCCGGTGTCGCGTCCGGCCACGGCGGCCATGAGGGCCCGGTGCTGCGCGGCGATGACGGGATCGAGCGGCTGGCGCGTGGGGATGCCGTTCCGGCGGATGGCGGGCGCCCGGCGGCTTGCGGTCGTGAATGGAACGTCGATGACGGTGGCCTGCATGGGACTGATCCCTGTCTCCCTCGCCACGCTCCCAGGCGCGGCTTGCATTTGAGATGAAACCAGGAATCCGCCGGGACGCTTGTGATGCCGCTCACACGGGGCGGGTTTTTTCGCCCGGTCGGTGATCTAAGTCACAGATTTGGGCGTTTTTAGCTTCGGCGCCCCCTCCCCCGAAGGGGCGGGTCAGGCTCCTTCGGTGCCGCCGCGGGCCAGGAGCGCCGCGATTTTCTCGAGCAGGCGCGGAAGCTCGACCGGCTTGGTGTCGAACTCGTCGCAGCCCGCCGCCAATGCCTTTTCGCGATCCCCGCTCATCGAGTGCGCCGAAAGCGCCAGGATCGGGATGTGGCGGGTTTCGGCCGCGTCCTTGAGGCGGCGCGCCGCCTCCCATCCATCCATCACGGGAAGGCTGAGATCCATGAGGATGAGCGCCGGCGCCTCGCTTTTCGCGAGCGCGATGCCGGTTTCGCCATCGGCCGCCGCGATCACCTCGAAGCCGCGCCGCTTCAGCCGGGTGGACAGCATATAGACGTTGTCCTCGTTGTCCTCGATATAGAGGATGCGGGTCGTCGTCACGCGCCGCCAACCCGCTCGGCGACCGACGCATAGCGGCCGACAACGCGGCGGATCTCCGCCATCAGCTCCCCCGGTCCGGCGGCGGACTTTTGCAGGATGTGCTCGACGCTGCCGTGAAGGCGGCTTTTCTGCTCCGGCGTCAGCTCGGCGGCCGAGACGATGATGACCGGGATCTCGGCATGATCGGGATTCCGGCGCAGCGCCGCCAGGAACTCGAATCCGTCCATCTCGGGCATCAAGAGATCAAGGAGCACGAGCTGCGGCGCCTCGGCCTCGAGCTGCGCCAGTGCTTCGCGGCCATTCGATGCGGTGCCGACGGTCCAGCCTTCGCCGACGAGAAGCCGGCGCAGCCGCTCGCGCGTGACGTCGTCATCGTCGACCACGAGCGCGTTTTGCACGGGGCGCCAGGCCTTGTAGGGGGCGAGTGCCGCGACGAGCCGCGCGCGATCGACCGGCTTCGTCAGATAGGCCGACGCGCCGAGCGCGAAGCCGCGCGCCTTTTCGTCGTCGATGGTCATCATGATGACCGGGGTGTCGGCCAGCACGGAATCGCCGCGGATCTCCTGGAGCACGCGCCAACCGTCCATCTCGCGCATCCGGACGTCGAGCGTGATGACCGAAGGCTTGAGCTCCCGCGCGAGCGCCAATCCTTCCGGCCCGTCCGACGCGGTCACGACGTCGAATCCCTCGCGGCTCAGGGTGCGCCGCATCAGGTCGCGGACGGTCGCATCGTCGTCGATCACCAGGACGCGATTGGTGCGGGATCGTGGCGGGGGCGCGGCTTCGGCGTGAGGGTCGATGACGAGCGCCACGTCGGGTTCCGGCTCGACCCCATGCATCGGCAAACGCACCGAAAAGCGCGTGCCGCGGCCCGGCTCGCTCTCGACCGCGATGCTGCCGCCCATCATGCGGCAGAGCCGGTCCGTGATGGCAAGACCGAGCCCGGTGCCGCCATATTTGCGCGTCGTCGAGCTGTCGGCTTGGGAAAATTCCTGGAACAGCTTGCCGATCTGTTCCTTGCTCATGCCAATGCCGGTGTCAGTCACGCTGAGCTCGAGCCAGTCCTCGCCGTCGACGGTGGTGCGCGCCACGCTCAGCGTGACCGAGCCGCGCTCAGTGAACTTGCAGGCGTTGCTCACGAGATTGAGCATGATCTGGCGCAGGCGCATCACGTCGCTGCGCATCGTGCCGATGTCGCGCGGGCAGTCCACGAAAAGCCGGTTGGCGTTGCGCTGGGCAAGGGGCTGTGCCGCGCCGATCATGTCCTCGACGACGGTGCGCAGGTCGATGTCCTCGTAGTGGAATTCGAGCTTGCCGGCCTCGATCTTCGACAGATCGAGGACATCGTTGATGAGGTCGAGAAGATGCCGGCCGGCGCGGCCGATACGGCCCAGCGGCTCCAGCAGATTGGATTGGCCGCCATCCTCGGCGTCCTCCATCAGCATCTCGGTGATGCCGATGACGGCGTTCAAGGGCGTGCGCAGCTCGTGGCTCATCGTCGCGAGGAAGCGGCTCTTCGCCAGCGTCGCCTGGGTCGCCTCGTCGCGCGCTTCGGCAAGCCGCTCCACCAGCTCGCCCAGCAACAGCTCGCGCTGTTTCAGCTCGGTGATGTCGGTATAGACGCCGACGATGCCGCCGTCGGCGGTTCTATGCTCGCTGATGTTGAACCATTTCCGGTCGGCACGCTGTTGCTCGTAGGCGCCGGTCGGCAGGCGATGATATTGGAGGCGCTCGGCGACCCAGCGGGCGACATCCTCGGGCGCGACGGCATAGCGGCCGGCGGTGGCCGCCGCGGTGATCAGCGCCTCGTACGTCACGCCCGGTTTCGCTTCGACGTCGAGCCCGTCGAAGACCTCGCGATAGCGGCGGTTGCTGACCAGCAGCCGATCGTCGGCGTCGTAAAGGGCGAAGCCCTCGGACACCGCTTCGATCGACTCGCTCAGCTGCTCCTGCGCGCGGCTGGCATTGGCCTCGGCACGCTGGCGCTCCTGTTCGAGCCGGCTGCGTTCGATGAGGCTCTCGCGCAGCATGCCGAGCGCGTTCGCCATCGCGCCGATCTCGCCGCGGCCGCCTTTCGGCACGGCGACGTCGAGATCCCCGCGGGTGATCGCGGTCATGGCGCGCTCGAGCCGACGCAGCGGCGCATTGATGGAGCGGACGATGAGTGCGGTGAGGCCAAAGGCCAGAACCAGCGTCAGGATGCCGCCGATGATCGAGACCCGGACCGCGGCCTCGGCGTTCTCCATTGATCCCATGCGGCCCGCGATCGCCTGCGCCTCGACGCGGTCGACGATCGCAGCGATCTCGCGGTCCACGTTGAGGACACGGCCATGCGCCTGCTCCATCAGCGCGTCCCCGGCCGCCGTTTCGTCGCTCGAATAGGCGTCGGCCGCCTTCTTCATGAGATCGCCAAGGTCGTCCACCTCGCGCGTGATCGCGGCGACGCCCGTGGGGTCGACGGCCGCGATCGCCTTCAGATCGGCATCAAGCCGGAGCCGCGCCGTCTCGGCATTCTTCTGCGAGCCCGCCAGCATGGTCTTCGCCTGGTCGGTGGTCCAATATCTGAAATCACCGAAATGCTTGCTCGCGCTGTTCACGTTCTTCACCGTCACGACGAGCGTCGCTTCCTCGCCAAGCGCGCGCGAATCGAGCGCGAGCTCGCGCGTCAGCAACGCCGTCGAGGCGGTCAGGACGGCGAGCAGCACCGCCGCGAGAAGGATCAGCCGTGCGCGGATCGAGATATGCGGCATCGGGCCCGTGTCTATGCGCGTCTGTTGCTGCGGGATCGCGCGGAACACGCGCCCCATTATGCCATGCAAGCCGCGCGGGCAACAGCATTGCGCCGCTTTCCCCTGGCGACTCGGGCTTGACCTTGGGGTCGAAGCATTATTGATTGCTTAACGCGCCGCCGCGAGGGATGAGCGAGCCATGACCACGCCCGACACCTTGTCCCATCTCGGCCACGAGCTGCGTACGCCCCTCAATCACATCATTGGCTTCAGCGAGATGCTGCTCGAGGAGGCGGAGGACGCGGGCGGCTCCGATCTGGTCCCGGCCTTGAAGGTGCTCAAGGCGCAGGCAGCCGAGCTGTTGGGGCAGATGAATCTGCTCCTCGCCGCTGCGGCGAACGAGGCCGACTACGCGCCGGCCCGCTTGGCCGCCGAGCTTCGCCCGTCTCTGCAAGGCATAGTCGCGTCGGTCGACCGGCTTCAGGAGGGTGTTTGGCCCGGAACCGAACGCCTGCGCGGCGATGTGGGCCGGATCACGGCGGCGGCACGGCGCCTCGTCGCGCTGCTCATGCCCGAGGAAGCGCCGCCGGTTCCGGCGGCTCCGCCGGCCTCGGCCAAACCGCAGACGCCGATGGCCAAAGGCACCATCCTTGTCGCCGACGACAATGAGGGCAATCGCGAGGTGTTGACGCGCCGGCTGTCGCGTCAGGGGTTCGACGTGGTCACGGCCGAGAACGGGCGCCGCGCGCTCGAAATTCTGCGCGTGGGCGGCATCGACCTCGTGCTCCTCGACGTGATGATGCCCGAGATGGACGGATACGAGACGCTGAAGCAGGTGAAGTCCAGCGACGCGTTGCGGCACATCCCGGTCCTCATGGTGTCGGCGCTTGACGAGATGGAAAGCGTCATCCGCTGTATCGAGCTGGGGGCCGAGGACTATCTGCCGGTGCCGTTCAACCCCGTGCTGCTCCAGGCGCGGATCGGCGCGTCGCTCGAAAAGAAGCGCCTGCGCGATCAGGAGGTGCGCCACCTGCGCGAGCTCGCGGAATGGAACCGCACCCTTGAAAAGCGGGTCGCGGACCAGGTGGCGCAGGTCGAGCGGCTGAGCCGGCTGAAGCGGTTCTTCTCGCCCAAGCTCGCCGAACTCATGGTGAGCGGCGGCGCCGTGGATCCGCTCAAGACCCATCGCCGCGAGATCACGGTCGTGTTCCTCGACTTGCGCGGCTTCACGTCCTTCGCCGAAATCGCCGACCCCGATGCGGTGATGGGGATGCTGCGCGATTATCACTCGGCGATGGGCCGCCTTGTCATGTCGCATGAAGGCACGCTCGAACGCTTCACCGGCGACGGCATGATGGTGTTCTTCAACGATCCGGTCCCGGTCGACAATCCCGCCGAGCAGGCGGTGCGGATGGCGGTGGCGATGCGCGACGAGGCCGAGAAGCTCAAGGCCGGATGGACGAAGCAAGGATTCGACCTGGGGCTCGGCATCGGGCTTGCCGAAGGCGACGCGACGATCGGGGCGATCGGCTTCGAGGGACGCTGGGATTACGGCGCGATCGGCACGGTGACCAACCTCGCCGCCCGGCTTTGCGCCGAGGCGAAAGGCGGGCAGATCCTCGCGACGCGCCGGATTCTCGCGGCAACCTCCGGCATCGTCGATGTCGAGCCCGTCGGCGACCTGCTGCTGAAGGGGCTGCACCTGCCGGTACCGACGTTCAACATCGTGGGGCTGGCCGGCTGAAGGGTGGCGTGGGCCGGCACGCGTGGTAGGATGGTTTCGCCGGGTCTCGGCCGGACGAGGGGGAGGACAACCGATGCGGATGCCGCACGTCGCGACCATACTTGCGCTTATGGCCACCCCGGCCGCGCATGCGCAGAACGCGCCCAAATGGTTCTTCGAGAGCGATATGGTGCGCGGCGCGCAGCCGTCGGACGGTCCGATCTGCGCGATGACAAGTCAGTTCAAGCACAACGAGATGGTGGTGTTCCGCATCCGCGTCACCGACCCCACCGGCAAGAATATCGACAATAAGGGGCTCAAGAGCCTGGTCGTCGAGCTGGCCAACGGACAGAAGATCGACGCCCGCTTCCACGGCCACCCGCCCAAGGATGCGACGGATTTCTTCTGGGTGGCGCCGTGGATCATCCCGGCCGATTTCCCGACCGGCACGCTCTCTTACAAAGTGATCGCGACCGATGCGTCGGGCGCGACGCAGACATGGCAGCCCTTCAAGGTTCAGCCATCGCAATTCACGGTTCTGGCCGGAAATTTCGAGCCGCCCAAGAAATAGAAGACCGATGATGCGGCGCCTCGTCGTCCTGGCGCTCGCGGCGTGGCTCGTGCCTTGGGCGGCGCTCGCCGAGCCGCCGGCCTCCTTCGGCCCAACCGAACCGATGGCCGAGGCGCAAGGCGGCTTTATGGGCCACATGGCGGCTGCCCCGGACCATGGCGCCGCCGGGACCCGGGTGACGATCACCGCGGACGGGCTGCCGCCGGGCCGTGAGGTCGATCTCGTCTGGCGCACGGTCGAGGGAAGCTGGAACGTCGCCGACGGGCACTATCACGGCCGCATCTACAAGCCGATCGCCTATCGCATCGCCTCGCTCACCCCCGACGGCTCGGGCCATGTGTCGGCGAGCTTCGCGGCGCCCGACGATTTCGGCTTCTCGCATGACGTCGTGCTGCAGCAGGGCGACCGGCTCCTTACCCAGGCGGCGTTCTCGATCGACATGCAGGTGAAGGTCTCGCCGGCGCACGCGAGCCTCGGCAGCCCCATCTCGATCGACATTTCGGGGATCGGCTGGCGCGAGCTCGAAAATAGCTGGATGCTGCTTTACGACAACCGGTTCACCGGGTGGGTGTCGGCGGTCACGACGCGGGGCAGCGCACACGTCACGATCCCGGCGGTGGGCGCGCCCGGAACCCACGTGCTTGCGCTGGTCCACGGCGAGTTCACCTTTCCCTACCTCAACCCACAGCAAAATCCCGATCCCGACCGGCCGCGTTTTTCCGCGACCTTCACTTTGACGCCCGGCGCGCCGACCCTGCCGCCCGATCCGCCGCGGCAAGCGCTTTTGCACATCAAGAACCTTCCGCCCCCTGGCGCGCTGGTGACGGAGCCGCGCTTTGCCGGCGTCGGGCAAGCGATGGTCGCGCGCGCCACGGGCCTCGTGCCGGGACGGCGCTACCAACTGTCATGGGGTTCGATCACCGGCAATCGCGTGACCGACGGCACGTGGCAGGAGAATTCGCGTGTGGTCGCGACGGCGGTTGCGGATGGCGGCGGCGCTATCTCATTTCCCTTCAAAGTGCCGGACGATCTTGGCGGCGCGCACAGCCTCGCCGTGGTCGATGATGCCAAGACGCTGTCGGGCAAGGCCTGGGTCGCGACCACGGCGCTGCCGCTCGACGTCGCGCGCGGGCCGGCCGGCACGACCTTTCTGGTCCATCTCAAAGGCGTCGGCTGGACCGAGACGGCGAACATCTATGCCGTCACCTATGACAACGGCTATGTGGGCTATGCCTGCGGCTTCAACAGCCAGGGCGATGTGCAGATTTTCCTGAAGGCGACCGGCGCGCCGGGCTGGCATTTCATCGATCTCTATCCCGCGATCTACAAAGGGGAAGAGGCACGGCCCAACAATTTCCGCATCCCGCAATTGACCTATGCGGCCGATCACCCCGGCGAGGATCTGCCGCATTTCCGCTTCGCCTTCGAGGTGACGGACGACGCCCGCGGACAGCGGGCGTCGCTTGATCCGTCACGCTGATCCTATGGTTCAGTCGGCGGCGCGTACCGCCGGGAACGTCTCGACATAGTGCAGGAAGCGCGCGAGATGCGTGTCCGCCGGCGTGAGCACGCCTTTGCGGAAGCGGATCGTCGCCAGCACCGGCGCGTCCTCGGCGATGAGCTTGTCGACGAAATCCTTGAGGCCCTGAAGCCGCGCCTCGGCGCCGGCGCCTTTCGGCACGCCCACCACGTAATAGGACGTGGTCTGCTGGCGCGCCCTTTGGCAGCCGGCGAACAGCATGTACATGTCGTTGCCGGCGATGCGCAGATGCTGGGAGAAGCAGTTGGTGCCGGTGATCCGCCCATGCTGCAGCGCGTTGCCGCCATCGACGCTGTATTCGAGGCCGAAGCGTCCGATCTCGACCTGCGGCGGCGTCGCGGCGTTCAGGCCGTGCAGCGTCCTCAGATGCTGAAAATCGACGCCGTTGCTGATGCCGACATAGGACTCGATCGTGCGCGTACCCCAGCGGAAGGCGCGCAGCTCGAGCGCCGATGGCTCGGCATCGGGAATGGCGGGCGGCGGGTACAGCGGCTCGTCGCCGTTGAAGGCCCAGATGAGGCCCCATTGCTCGGCCGTGGGATAGTTGACGATGCGCGCTTCGGGCGGAATCCGGTCGCCGGTGGGAATGTGGGCGCAGCGCCCCTGGGCATCGAAGCTCCAGTGATGAAAGGCGCAGCGCACACGGCCATCGGCGATGCTGCCGACCGAAAGATCGGCGCCGAGATGCGGGCACCACGCGCTTTGCACCACCGCGCGGCCCTCGGGGTCGCGATAGGCGATGACCCGCGAGCCGCAGAAATCGTGGCCGACGAGCGCACCGCCATCGATCTCCGATGCGAGCGCGACGGGGTACCAGTTCTGGTGAAAGGCGGCGGGATCGGGCGCGGGCGCCACCGGAGCCATGGGCTGCGCCGCCTCGGCGGGCCGCGCCGCGGCCGGCTGAGCCACTGCGGCCGGTTGCGCCGTTTCGCGCCCACGGGCATAGGCGGTGGTCCAGGCCAGAAGCGCTGCGACCGTCACCATCGCCACGCTGGGCTCGGCGATGAGGGCCGCCCGCATCGGCAGGAAAAGCGCCGAAGCGACCCCCGCGACGCTTTCGGCGAGCGTGGCGGCGCCCCAGACCAGCGTCAGGACCCGCATGCTGTGCCGGAAGCCGGGGCTCGCCAGGCGCGCGTTCCAAGCCGCGACCTTGGCCGGATCGCCGCCGGCGGAGAAATGGCGGGCGACGAAGAACATCAACGGGCGTTCGCCCGGCAGTGAAAGGAGACAGGCGATGCCCCACAGGCCGAACGCCGGCGCCGCCTTCATGATGCCATAGCGCGGATCGCCGCTGATGAGCGAGACCGCGATGGCGCCCGCCATCGCCACCAGCACCGCGGCGCCGATCACATCGACCCGCCGCTGGGCGAGGAAGGACCAGACCACCGACCCGACCGGAATGAGCGCCGCAAGCGCCACGGCGCCGACCGAGCCGACGCCCAGATGCTCGAGCGCGATCACCGCAACAAAGGGCGCGGCCGCGCTGATGAGGAAGCTTTTGACCAGTCCCTGCTCGGGGACGCCGATTGGTGGCGAAAGAGTGGCTTCATGGGTCATGGCGGTTTCGCCTTCCCTCGCGGGCCTTGACGCCGGGCCCGATGCACGGTACTCGACGGTACCGAATAGCGGCTAGACTACGGTACCACCCGGTACCAAATCAAGGGAAATCGGATGGGACCCAAGCGGGGCGCCCAAAAGCGACGACGCGGCGAGCCGGCGGATGCCCAAGAGGTGCTCCGCGGGCGCATCATGGGCGCCGCCTTCCGGCTGTTGACGGAACGCGGCTACGCCGGCACCAACACGCTCGAGATCGCGCGCCGCGCCAAGGTCTCCAAACGCGAGCTCTATGCCCTCTTCGGGTCAAAGCGCGGCATCATCCTGCAAATGGTGGCGACGGGCGCGGCACGCATGCAGCTTCCGCTGCGCCTGCCGGACTGGCGCGGGCGC
>DATJLY010000186.1:0-10049 GCA_035509095.1 Allostellaceae bacterium
ATGGGCCCGATGCGGCGGCGTGCCCCTTGTTCCTCGGCCGGCTCATCCGCGGCGTGCGCAATGGGCCGAGCCCGCCCTGGCTCAAGGCGCGGCTCGAGGCGATCGGGCTTCGCCCGATCTCGATGCTGGTCGACATCACCAATTTCATCACCTTTGACGTGGGGCGTCCGCTCCACGTGTTCGACGCCGATCGGATCAAAGGCAATCTCGTGGTGCGCGGCGCGCGCGGGGGCGAGGCGCTCGCCGCTTTGAATGGCCGCAGCTATGCGCTCGACCCCGACATGACGGTGATCGCCGATGACGGCGGCGCCTTGAGCCTCGGCGGCGTGATCGGCGGCGAAAGCACCGGCTGCACCGAGGCGACCACCAACGTCTATATCGAAGCCGCTTTGTTCGATCCCGTGCGCACCGCTGCGACGGGCCGCCGGCTCAATCTGCAAAGCGACGCGCGCTATCGCTTTGAGCGCGGCCTCGATCCCGCGTTCGTGGGGCCGGGCCTCGATATGGCGACGCGGCTCATCCTCGAACTGGGCGGCGGGATGCCGAGCACGGTCGCGCAATCGGGCGCGGTGCCGGAGTGGCGCCGCCCTATCGCGTTCCGGCCGGGCCGCGTGCAGAGCCTCGGCGGCATCGGGATTGCGGCGCAGGCGCAGCGCGCGACGCTCGAGCGGCTAGGCTGCGAGGTGACGGACGGCGATCCCTGGACCGTGACGCCGCCCTCGTGGCGGGCGGATATCGAGGGCGAGGCCGATCTCGTCGAGGAAGTGCTGCGCATCAACGGCTACGAGCATATTCCCGCCGTGCCGCTCGCGCGCGAAACCGCGCTGCCCAAGCCGGCGCTCGATCCGGGCCAGCGCCGCGCCGATTTCGTGCGGCGCACCTTGGCGGCGCGCGGTCTTGTCGAGGCGGTGACATATTCCTTCCTGCCGTCGGCGGAGGCGGCCCTGTTCGGCGGCGGCGCGGACGCCCTGCGCCTTGCCAATCCGATCAGCGCCGATCTCGACGCGATGCGCCCGTCGCTTCTGCCCAATCTCATGGCCGCCGCCCGCCGCAATGCCGATCGGGGCTTTGGCGATTGCGCTCTCTTCGAAGTCGGCCCGCAATATCGCGACGACACGCCGACGGGCCAGGATCTGGTGGCATGCGGCGTGCGTGCCGGCCGCACCGGCGCCAAGCGCTGGGACGATCCCGGCCGGCCGGTCGACGCCTTCCTGGCCAAAGGCGATGCGATGGCGGCCTTGACCGCGCTGGGCGTCGCACCCGATTCGCTTCAGGCGGGCGGCGATCCGCCTTCGTGGTATCACCCCGGACGCGCCGGGAGCCTGCGGCTTGGGCCGAAGCTCTTGGCGCGCTTTGGCGCGCTTCATCCCGCGCTCATCGCCAAGTTCGATCTGAAAGGTGACGCGGTCGGGTTCGAGGTGTTCCTCGACGCGGTGCCGTTGCCGCGCGCGCGCGGCCGCGCCAAGCCGCTTCTGGTGCTGCCGCCGTTTCAGCCGGTGGAGCGCGACTTCGCCTTTGTCGTGCCCGAGGCGCTTGCGGCGGAGACCGTGCTGCGCGCGGCGCGCGGCGTCGACAAGAAGCTCGTGGCCGAGGTGCGGCTGTTCGACGTCTATGTCGGCGCGGGCGTGCCCGACGGCAAGAAATCCCTCGCGATCACGGTCGTGCTCCAGCCGGAAGAGGCGACCTTGACCGATGCCGTGCTCGAGGGATTTTCCAAGCGGCTCGTGGCCGCGGTCGAGAAGGCTACCGGCGGAACGCTCAGGAGCTGACCATGGTCGCATTCGCCCGCATCAACAAGGCGGCGCTGGCGCGCCATGGCGAGAAGGACATGAAGGCGCGGATGCCCAAGGTGAAGTCGCCGGCGGCGCTCAAGAAGGTCTCCGACGACCGGTATTTTTCCGACATGTCGCTGCGCATATTCCGCGCCGGGCTGAACCATACCGTGGTCGATTCGAAATGGCCGGCCTTCGAGACGACCTTCTTCAATTTCGATCCGCGCCGCGTCCGCGCCATGAGCGAGGAGCAGGTCGAGGCGCTGATGAAGGACGAGCGGCTCATCCGCCATCTCGGCAAGCTGCGTGCGGTTCACGCCAACGCTTCGTCGTTCCTGGCCTTGGCCGAGGAGCATGGCGGCATGGGCGCCTTCCTGGCCGGCTGGCCGGGGAACGAGATCACCGCGCTTTGGGATGCGCTCGCGAAGCGCTTTGCCCAGATGGGCGGCAATTCGGCGCCGCGCTTCCTCCGCATGGTGGGCAAGGACACGTTCGTGTTGACCCCTGCGGTGATCAAGGGGCTCGACCATTGGGGCGCCTTCAAGGGCGAGCCCAAGACCAAGGGCGACCGCGCCGCCGTCCAGGTGATCTTCAATGACTGGGCGAAGGAGACCAAGATGCCGCTCGCGCATCTCAGCACGACCCTGGCGGCGTCGGTGGATTAAACGCCGCGACGGGCCGCCGGCCATTGCGATCGCCGGCCCTCACTCCTATGTTCCGCCCGTCCCATGTCCGATCTCCGGCATATCCGAAATTTCGCCATCATCGCGCATATCGATCATGGCAAATCGACCTTGGCCGACCGGCTGATCGAAACCTGCGGCGGGCTCGAGACGCGCGAGATGCGCGCCCAGGTGCTCGACAGCATGGATATCGAGCGCGAGCGCGGCATCACCATCAAGGCGCAGACCGTACGCCTCGCGTACCACGCGCGCGACGGACAGGATTATGTGCTGAACCTCATGGACACGCCCGGCCATGTCGATTTCGCCTATGAGGTGAGCCGCTCGCTCGCCGCGTGCGAAGGCTCGCTCCTGGTGGTCGATGCAAGCCAGGGCGTCGAGGCGCAGACCCTCGCCAACGTCTATCAGGCGATCGACGCCGGGCACGAGATCGTGCCCGTCCTCAACAAGATCGACCTTCCCGCCGCCGAGCCCGCCCGCGTCAAGGAGCAGATCGAGGAGGTGATCGGCCTCGATGCGTCGAACTCGATCGAAATCTCGGCAAAGACCGGGCTCAACATCGAATCGGTGCTCGAGGCGCTCGTCACCCGCTTGCCGCCGCCCCAGGGCGACAGCGCCGCTCCCTTGAAGGCGCTGCTGGTCGATAGCTGGTATGACGCTTATCTCGGTGTCGTCACGCTTGTGCGCGTCAAGGACGGCTGTCTCAAGCCGGGCCTGCGCATCCGGATGATGGCGACGGGTGCCGTCCACACGATCGAGCGGGTCGGCGTCTTCAAGCCGAAGCCCACCGCGGCGGATCAGCTCGGCCCCGGCGAGATCGGCTTCATCACGGCCGCGATCAAGACGGTCGCGGACTGCCGCGTCGGCGACACGCTGACCGAAGACCGCCGCCCCGCCGAGGCGCCGCTGCCCGGGTTCAAGCCGTTGCAGCCCGTCGTCTTCTGCGGCCTCTTTCCGACCGATTCCGCCGATTACGAGCATCTCAGGGATTCGCTCGCGAAGCTGCGCCTCAACGATGCGAGCTTCGAGTACGAGCCCGAGACGTCGGCCGCGCTCGGGTTCGGCTTCCGCTGCGGCTTCCTGGGCCTCCTGCATCTCGAAATCATCGAGGAGCGGCTCGAGCGCGAATTCGATCTCGACCTGATCGCAACGGCGCCGTCCGTCGTCTACCGCGTGCATCTGACGAATGACCGCGTGCTCAACCTGCACAACCCTGTCGACATGCCCGATCCGGTGCGGATCGACCATATCGAGGAGCCGTGGATCAAGGCGACGGTGCTGGTGCCCGACGCCTATCTCGGCGCGGTGCTGGCGCTCTGCGAAGAGCGGCGCGGCGTGCAGAAGGAGCTGACCTACGCCGGCACGCGCGCGATGGTGATCTATCGCCTGCCCTTGAACGAGGTGGTGTTCGACTTCTACGACCGCCTCAAATCGGTGAGCCGCGGCTATGCGAGCTTCGATTATCAGCTCGACGGCTATGAAGAAGGCGACCTCGTCCTCACCAACATCCTGGTGAATGGCGAGCCGGTGGACGCGCTCGCCATCATCGTGCACCGCACCCAGGCCGAGCGCCGCGGCCGCGCCCTGTGCGAGCGCTTGAAGGACCTGATCCCGCGTCAGCTCTTCGCGGTGGCGATCCAGGCCGCGATCGGCGGCAAGATCATTGCGCGCGAAACCGTGAAGCCGCTGCGCAAGGATGTGCTCGCCAAATGCTATGGCGGCGACGTGACGCGCAAGCGCAAGCTTCTCGAGAAGCAAAAGGAAGGCAAGAAGCGGATGCGTCAGTTCGGCAAGGTGGAAATCCCGCAGTCGGCCTTCCTCGCCGCGCTCAAGATGGGCGACGCATAGATCAGCGGCGGCGCATGCCGAGCCAGACCAGCATCAGCCCGGCGGCGGCGACGGTGGGCGCGGCCCATATCGACAAGGCCTGGCGCAGCATCTCTCCAAGCCACGGCGTGAGATCGGATCCGACCCGCGCGAAGCTTCCGCTATTGATCTCGATCCACATCTGACTGAGCCGGATCGGCTCGAAGTCGCCGGTCGCGTACCAGAGACGCACGTCGCTTGCGAAGACAAAAGCTGCGGCGATCAGAAACACCCAGCCGAATGTTTTGACGGCAACCATCTCACCCGCAATGGTGCGCTCGCGGCCTCGCCGGTGCAAGAAATGGTTCCCTCATTCCCCTTTTTGCCACAGCCCATTCGACGCGAATTTGCCGCGAATATGCCCGATCAGGTGAAGCGGGCCGCAAGCGGGACCGGCCCCAGGCTGTGTCCGCGAACCGCCGCCGCGAGCGTCGCAAGCGCGTCGCCCAGCGCGTCGAGATCGGCGATCGCGCTCTCCGCGGAAAGCCGTCCTTCGGCGAAATCCTTGCCGGTGAGATAAACCGAATTCGGCAGGGTCAGCGCGCCGAACCACGCGAGAACCATGCGCATATGCGCGTCGACGCCGAGATAATGGTGCGGCGTGGCGCCCATCGCGACGATACCCACGGGCTTGTCGCGGAGCGCCTCGACCGGCAGCAGGTCGAGGAGATTCTTCAAGACGCCGGGGAAGCTCGCGCGATAGACGGGCGCCGCGAAAAGGACCGCGTCGGCGGCGCCGATCGCGGCGACGGTCGCCTGGGTCGTCGCGTCATAGTCCTCGGACTTGCGGCCATCGCAGATCTCGCACCGTGCGGTCGCGAGGTTGATGGTCTCCACCGTCGCGTCCTGCCGGCGCGCCGCAAACGAAGCCGCGAGCGCCGCGATCGCACTGTTGAGGCGTCCGGGCGGCGTCGCCGCGCCAACGACCAGAACGAGCTTCATGCCGAGAATCCTCCTGCCTTGATATTGGGATGACGGATCGCCAGTGACGTCATCTCACGCGCGATCGCGGAACCCAAGGCATGAGATACTTCGCGCGCGCGGCGACCGCAATTCCCGCGCTTGCGATCGCCTGACGCCAACGAGGTGTGGGACGCGCTTTCCGAGCTCACGAAGCAAGGGGATAAGACCGTGTTCCGCGACATGACGGCGCTCTGGAGCAATCCCGATGGCACGATCGACCCGCCAAGCCTCGAGAAGGACCTCGCCAACTTCAAAACGATGGGCGACGTCACCGCCGAGATCAAGCTCGCGCAGATGATCGATTCATCGTTCTACGATCATCCTTTTTTCGTCATTGCCGGGCTTGACCCGGCAATCCATGGACCCGCGGGCCAAGCCCGCGGGTGACGGAGCGAGGGTCGCGGTTTAGGAAAGCGGATCGATGGTGCCGATAATGGCGGTCTCTTGCGGTCATTGCCTCAGATGCAAGAGAACCATCGAGATCGATGGCACGTAGGTGATCACCATCAAGGCCGCGAAGTTGATGATCAGGAACGGCAGCACGCCGACATAGACCCGGGCGATCGGCGTCTCGAAGATCGCCTGTGAGGAGAACAGGTTGAGCCCGAAGGGCGGCGTGTACATGCCGATCGACAGGTTGACCGCCATGATGACGCCGAAATGGATGGGATTGACGCCCGCCGCGACCACGATCGGCAGCAGCAGGGGCGTCAGGATCAGGATCGCCGGCGCCGGCTCGAGGAAGCTGCCGGCGAGCAGAAGCCCCACATTGATCAGCAGCATCAGCTCCCAGAACGGCATGTGCAGCGCTTCCATCGCGGAGACGATGTGCTGCGGAATGCCGCTCGTCGTGAGCAGCCACGAATAGATGCCGGCCGCGGTCACGATGATCAGGATCTGCGAGATGAGGAAGGCGGCGTTGTTGAGGATGCGCCACAACTCGGGGAGCCCCACCTCGCGGTGGATGAACATGGTGATGAAGAGCGAATAGACGACCGCGACGCCCGCGGCCTCGGTTGGCGTGAAGACGCCGCCATAGATGCCGCCGAAGATCACGACCAGCGTGCCGAGCGACCAGCTCGCTTCCTTGGTGGTCGCCCAGATGTTCTTCCAGCGCGCAGGCTCGGCAAGCGGCACCAGCTTGACCTTGGCATAGCTCATCACGAAGAGCGCATCGACGATGCCGATCAGGATGCTGGGCAGCACGCCCGCGGTGAACAGGAAGATCGCCGATTGCTGCGCCGACATGGAATAAAGGATCATCGCGATCGAGGGCGGGATCACCACCGCGATCGCGCCCGAGGAGGCGATGAGGCCGACCGCGAACCGCTCGGGATAGCCGTTGTCCTTGAGCGAGGGATAGATCATGCGTCCCATCGCGACGACGGTGCCGATCGCCGTGTGCGACATGGCGCCGAAGAGCTCGGACGCGGCGACCGTCGTCACCGCGAGCGAGCCGCGCACGCCGCCGATCAGCGACATGACGAACGCGATGACGCGGCGCGCGATACCGCCATGCGCCATGATCTCGCCGGCCAGCACGAAGAACGGGACCGCAAGCAGCGGGAAATTGTCGAGGCTGCCGAACATATAGGTCTGGATCGCGTCGGTCGGCACGTCGGCGACGGTGAGCACGGCGACGATCGACGTCACCAGGAGGATGAGAAAGATCGGGAACCCCAGAATCAGCAGCGCCACGGGCAGCCCGAAATAGACGAGATAGGGCATCATGGCCGGATCACTGCGGCCGCGCCTCGCCGGACGCGTGCCGGCCGCGGGTCAGGAGCCTGATCGCGACGAAAAGCGCCATGACCGAGAGCCCCGCCGGAATCAGCGCCTGCGGGATCACCAGCGGGAAGTTGGCAGCCTGGCTCCGTTCGTCATAGGCGGCAAGGTCGACGATCACCGGCCACGCGAACACGGTCAGCACGATCGCCGTCGCAATGAACAGCAGGTCGGACACGAGCTCCAGGAATTGGCGCGCCTTCGCCGGCATCATGCCGACGATCACGTCCATGTGGATCTGCCGGCCGGACCACGCGACCGGGCCGTTGCCGATGAAGACGCAGCCCACCATCAGGAACAGCATGATCTCCTCGGCCCAGGAGATCGACACGCTGAAGAAATAGCGTCCGATGATGTTCGCGAAGTTGAGCGCCACGCTGCTGCACAAGAGCACGGCAGACACGATCCGCGCGGCCACGAGGACCGCGCGAACGCCCCGCAAAACGGTTTCAATCATGGAAAGCCTTCCAATCCCGCGCCCGCGCCCTCATTGCGTAAATCCGGCTCTGCCGTCCTTCCTGGCTACGGTGCCTGTTTCGCCGCGGCCAGCACCGTCTCATAGGCTGCGTGGACGGCAGGCTTGGACTTCGACACGTCCTCGGCGACGGTGCTCAATGTCTTCAACATCGTGGCCTGGTCGTCGGGCGGCAGCTTGAGCAACTCCCCGCCCTGCGCAAGCCATTGCTTGCGCTGATCGGCGTAAAGGCGGATCGCCACTGGATAGATCTCCTTCGCGTCTTCGGTCGCGTCGTCGGCGACGATCTTTTGGAGGTCCTTGGGCAAGCCGTCGAACCATCGCTGGCTCGTCTCGACGATGATGAAGATGTGCGGCTGGCCCGTCTCGGTCACGAATCTGGCGGCATCCTGGTAGTGCATCGGCGCAAAGACCGCCATGCCGGCGATCGCGCCGTCGATGGTGCCTTGCTGGATCGCCGGCAGCACGTCGCCCAAGGTCATCGCGATGGGCGTGGCGCCGAGCCGCTTCATCGCCTCGCTTTGGAAGTCCGACGCGAAGATGCGGATCTTCTTGCCCTTGAAATCGTCGAGATGCCGGATTCCCTGCCGCGTGATGACGGCGGACGGCTCGACCGAGAAGAGGGCAAGCCCGTGCAGCCCCTTGTTCGCGCCAAGCCCCAGCATCAGCTTCTGGACGGCGGGGTCGGAGGTGACGCGGTGCGCTTGCTCCATGCTGTCGACGAGGCCCGGCGCCGTCAGCACCTCGAACCGCTCGTCGACGCCGACATAGAACTCGGGCGGCATCACGGCCACCTGGATCGACCCGAACTGCACGCCTTCGATCTGCCGCGGGATCGAGCCCAGTTGGCTTGCCGGGTAGACCTCCGCCTTGATGCGGCCGCCCGAATGCCGCTCGACGGCGGCGCCGAGCATCGTCGAATAGGCGTTCAAGGCGTCGTTGATGGTGGGAAGCGTGATCTTCATGACGATGGGGGGCTGGTCGGCGGCTCGCGCCGCGCCGGCGGCAAGGACCGCCGCGGCAGCGATGACAAACCCCACGGCCACGCCAATCCTCGATGCGCGCATGCCGGTCTCCCTGATGTGGCCGCTCGCGTGGCGCGTGCGGCGCTTCTCGACCGGGTTGGCCCCGGGCGATTTGTCATCCGAATAGACTGCGGCGCTTTTCCGCGCAAGCGCAATCGGCGGCCGATTGGCTCTCCCCGGCCCGGCCGCGCGGCCCGGCTTGGCTATTTCGTCCGGTTGACCGCCGCGACCAGCGCCTCGTACGCCTGGTGCAGGTCGGGCTTCGATTTCGACAGATCCTCGCCCACGCTCGAAAGGCTCTCCATCATCGACGCCCGCTCGTCGGGCGGAAGCTCGATGAGCTCGCCGCCTTTGTCGAGCCAGACCTTCTTCTGCTGCTCGAAGAACTGCATCGCCCAGGGATTGATCTTCACCGCCTCTTTCTGCGAATCGTCGAGCAGGATCTTCTGCAGGTCGGGCGGCAGCCCCTCGAACCATTTGCGGCTCAGCTCGGCGACCGAGAAGATGTAATTGTGGTTGGTCTCGGTGATGTATTTGGCGGCATCGAAATACATCATGGTGGAGAAGACGGCGACCTGCGCCACCGCACCGTCGATCGCGCCCTGCTGAAGCGAGGGCAGCACGTCGCCCAGCGACATCGCGACCGGCGTGGCGCCAAGGCGCGAGATCTCCTCGTTGGCGAACGCCGAGGCCAGCACGCGGATCTTCATTCCCTTGAATTCTGCCAAATGACGGACCGGCTTGCGCGCGATGATCGAGGACGGCGCCGAAGCGAAGAGCGCGGTGCCTATGAGGCCCTTGTCGCGTCCCCAATGCAGGACCATGTCGCGAAACTGCGGGTCCTCGGTGATCCTTCCCTCTTGGGCGAAGCTCTCGATGAGGCCCGATGCGGTCATCACCTCGAAGCGCTCGTCGACGCCGACCAGGAACTCGGGCGGGCCGATCCAGCCTTGGATCGAGCCGAACTGCGTTCCCTCGATCTGCCGCGGGATCGAGCCGAGCTGGCTTGCCGGATAGATCTCGCCCTTGATGCGGCCGCCGGATTCCTTCTCGACCGCCGCTGCGAAGCGCTTGCACCATTCGTGCTGCGCGTCGTTGACGGTGGCGAGGCTCATCTTCATGACGAAAGATGTCGTATTGTCCGCGCGCGCCGGTTGGCCGGCAGCAAAGACAACGGCGACGGCGAGCGGCAATAGCGAACGCGGAACGCGCAGTCGATGACCAGGCATTGGACGTCTCTCCCCGGTTGGTCGGTTGCTTATGCCCGACATTATAGCTTGCCGGGGGACGAGGTCGAAAACTCTTGCGATTCAGATATTTGACGTTGTCGTTCAGCAACCTGGCGAAGGCCTGGTCACGTCGCAGAGATGCATGGTTGCCAAGCGATCCAGGGCCTCCTTCCGCATATCGCCGGTCAGCGGAACATCCTCCGACCGGTCGGCCGCTTGCGTGCGCCAGGCCCGTTGCATCTGGTAGAAGG
>DATJLY010000187.1:0-15833 GCA_035509095.1 Allostellaceae bacterium
GATGTCGAGGATGGCGAGGTCGGCCGGCGTCTGCGACAGGCCCTTCAGAGCCTCGGCGCCGTCGCTGTAACAGCGCACGGTGAAGCCCTCCGCCTCCAGCGCCATCGAGACGGAGGCCAGGATGTTGCGATCGTCATCGACCAGGGCGATGCTGTTGGCCAAGGGTGCCTCACTTGGGGCCGCTGCCGCGAAACCAGCGAGCCTCGCGCGTCAGTATGGCAGATTGAGGGCATGGGGCCGGCAACATCGCGGCCGCGCCATGTCCCCCGCCGAGGCATTATATAGGGCGCCGGCCGCTTTTGTGCCTAGGGCGCTCTTCGAGGCCAATGGGTGGCAGGCAGGAAAGGAAGCGCATGGCCGAGACCGAGAGCCCAGGGACGATCGCGCGGCAGGTGATGCGGGGCGCCGACCGCGCCACGCTCGCCACGTCGCTTTCCGGCCCGGACGGGGCGTGGCCCTATGCCTCGCTGGTCATGGTCGCGCTCGACAGCGACGCGGCGCCCTTGGTCCTGATCTCGGAACTGGCCGAACATACCAAGAATCTGCGCCGGAACCCGCGCGCGTCGCTGTTGTTCGACGCGACCGCGGGACTTGCCGACCCGCTTACCGGCGCGCGGGTCACCGTGCTGGGCGAGGCGGCGCCGGTCGAGGACGACCGCCTGCGCGCGCGCTATGTCGCCCGCCACCCTTCGGCCGCGGGCTATCGCGATTTTCACGACTTCCATCTGTGGCGGCTGACCCCGGAAAGGGCGCATCTCGTCGCCGGGTTCGGCCGCATCCACTGGATCGAGGCCGCGGCGCTTTCGTCTCCGCCCGCGGCGGCGGCGGCCTTGGCCGCGGCCGAGCCGGGCATCCTCGCCCATATGAACGAGGACCATGGCGCGACGATCGACCTGTACGCCTCCCGGCTTCTCGGCCTTTCGGGCGAGGGGTGGCGAATGGTCGCAGTCGATCCCGACGGCGCCGACCTGCGCCGCGACGCCGCCACCGCGCGGCTCCGTTTTACCGCGCCCGTGGCCGATCCCGACGCGGTCCGGCGCGCCTTCATCGCGCTTGCCGAAGCGGCGCGGGAGCGTTAACGGCGCATTGCCGTCGCGCATGCCGGCCGCACGTTATTATTGCTCCAGAGCCGCCCTCGTCCGTACAATGGCGGCTGAGGAAGCGTCTTGACGCAGCCCTGCACCGGCGTCACGCCGTAAGCAGCGGACGAAGCTCGAACCTGATCGTCCGACCGCGGGCAGCGGCGGGAAAAGGCGCATTCCCGGACGGATCGTCCCTCAGGAGCGGGGGCGGTGGGCGATCGAGTCGAGTGGAGAGATTGAGGAATGAGCGCGAATTCCCGGACCCGCAACACCAAGCTCCTCGCCTGGGTCGAGGAGATCGCCCGCAAATGCAAGCCCGATCGCGTCCATTGGTGCGACGGGTCCGAAGCGGAATATGACCGGCTCTGCGCCGAGATGGTGGCGCAAGGGACACTGATCCGGCTCAACACGGAAAAGCGGCCGAACTCCTATCTCGCGCGTTCGTCGCCGGGCGACGTGGCGCGGGTCGAGGACCGTACCTTCATCTGCTCGGCGCGGCAGGAGGACGCGGGACCGACCAACAACTGGGTCGACCCCAAGGAAATGCACGCGACGCTCGACCATCTCTTCGATGGCTCGATGCGCGGGCGCACGATGTATGTGATCCCGTTCAGCATGGGACCTTTGGGCTCGCCGATCTCGCATATCGGCGTGCAGCTCACCGATTCGCCCTATGTCACCGTCAGCATGCGGGTCATGACGCGGATGGGACAGGAAGTGCTGGACTTCCTGGGCGACGGTGATTTCGTGCCGTGCCTCCACTCGGTCGGCGCGCCGCTCGAGCCCGGCGAGAAGGACGTGGCTTGGCCTTGCAACGCCAAGCACAAATACATCGTCCAGTTCCCCGAGGAGCATTCGATCGCGTCCTATGGCTCGGGCTATGGCGGCAACGCGCTCTTGGGCAAGAAGTGCTTCTCGCTGCGCATCGCCTCGCTGATGGGCCGCGAGCAGGGCTGGCTTGCCGAGCACATGCTGATCCTCGGCGTCGAGAGCCCGCACGGCGACAAGACCTATGTCGCGGCCGCGTTCCCGTCGGCGTGCGGCAAGACCAATCTCGCGATGGTGGTGCCGCCGGCGGCGTTCGAAGGCTGGAAGGTGCGCACGATCGGCGACGACATCGCCTGGATCAAGCCGCAGCCGGACGGCACCTTGCGCGCCATCAATCCCGAAGCCGGGTTCTTCGGCGTGGCGCCCGGCACCGGCGCCAAGACCAATCCGACCGCGATGAAGCTGTTGGAGCGCAACGTCCTCTTCACCAATTGCGCGCTCACCGACGATGGCGACGTGTGGTGGGAAGGCATGACCGATCAGCCGCCGGCGCATCTCCTCGATTGGCAGGGCAAGGATTGGACGCCCGGATGCGGGCGCCCCGCGGCCCATCCCAATGCGCGCTTCACCGTCGCGATCTCTCAATGCCCCACCATCGACCCGGCGTGGGAAGACCCGGCGGGCGTGCCGATCTCGGCCTTTGTGTTCGGCGGGCGGCTGTCGCGCACCTTCCCGCTGGTGTTCGAAGCCTTCGACTGGGCGCATGGCGTCTATCTCGCGGCGACCATGGGCTCCGAGGCGACCGCCGCCGCCGACAACCAGGCGGCGATCCGGCGCGATCCCTTCGCCATGCTGCCGTTCTGCGGCTACAACATGGCGGACCATTGGAACCACTGGCTCTCGATGGAGAAGCGGGTCAAGCACCTGCCCCGCATTTTCCGCGTCAATTGGTTCCGCAAGGATGCGAACGGAAAGTTCGCCTGGCCCGGCTTCGGCGAGAACATGCGCGTGCTGCAATGGATCGTCGATCGCGTGCGCGGGCGCGCGAAAGACCCGGTCGAAAGCCCGTTCGGCTTGATGCCGCGCTATCAGGACCTGAACTGGCAGGGGCTGAATTTCTCCAACGAGAAATTCCAGACCCTGATGGCGGTCGATCCCGGCGAGGCGCGCGCCGAGGCCGAAGATCAGGGGGAACTCTTCGACCGCTTCGGCACCCGGCTTCCGCCCGAGCTCGAAGAGCAGCGCCAGGGCCTGTTGCGGCGGCTCTCCGTGCGCACCGCCGCCGCGGAGTAGCCGCTTAAGGCGTGGGCTTCCACCCGCTTGCCTTGATCTCCGCCTCGACCTCGCGCAGCGGACCGTAATCGTAGATCCGGTCGATCGCCGGAATCTTGTCCGCCGGGATATCGAGGATCGCCGCGCGGACATCGAGATCCTTGCGGATCAGCGCGTCGGACGCGGTGCCGTCCGTCGTGAGCGTCGGGATCAGGTCATCCCAGTCGGCATCGAGCGCGTCTTTCGTGTTCGCGGGATCGGCCTTCAACAGGATCGCGACCGTCTCGGCCTTGAAGGCGCGCATATAGGCGACGCCGCGCACCATCGCGCGCAGGAACCGCAGCACGACATCGCGATCGGACGCGATCAGCTTTTCCGACGTCGCGACGCCGGTATAGGGCATGCGGATGTCCTTCTCCATGTCGACGATCATGTGCGCCTTGGAGAAGAACGGCATCGATCTGAGCGGCGTCACGTCGCCGGCGGAGAGGATGATCGCCGGCAGCGAGCCCGAGGCGAGCGCCGCCTGGCGCGGCGCGGTCCCCGCTCCCAACGCGGTGTAGCCCACCCAGTCGGCCGGCAGCCCCGCGTCGCGGAGCGCGATGCGCATGGAGATCTCGAACGTGTCGCCGCGGCTGATGATGCCGATCTGCTTGCCCTTCAGGTCCTTGAGCGTCCTGATCGCGGGGTCGATGGTCCAAAGCTGATAAGGCGGCCGGTCGGCCATCGTGTAGATGACGCGCAGGCCCGCGCCGCGCATGCTGGCGCCGACCGAGACCGCAGCCGACATGGAAAAATCCACGCTGCCGGAGATGAGCGCCGGGATCGCGACGCCGCCGCCGGCATCGACGATCTGCACATCGAGACCCTGTTCCGCGAAATAGCCCTTGTCGATGGCGACGAAATAAGGCGCCGCGGTCGCGGTGCGCGCGGTCACGGTCATCTTGACGTGCCGCGATTCCGCCTGTGCCGCCGTCGCCATCATCGCGGCGATCATGACCGCGAGCAAAATCCTTAATCCCGTCATCGGCACCTCCTCCAGCGCGGCCTTCAAGCCGGTGATTTATTTTTGTGCGGGCAATGCCGCGGCGACCTGACGCTCCTTGGTCTTTTCCAACAGCCGGT
Organism: Allostellaceae bacterium; assembly: GCA_035509095.1. Taxonomy (GTDB): domain Bacteria; phylum Pseudomonadota; class Alphaproteobacteria; order ATCC43930; family CGMCC-115725; genus DATJLY01. The sequence goes on from DATJLY010000187.1 coordinate 4,248, forward strand.
CGAGGTCGTCGCGCGACAACAGCGTCCCGCCGCGGACCACCGCGGCGATACGGTGCAGGTTGCGCTCGTTGGCGATCGGGTTCGCATCGAGCACGACGAGGTCGGCGTCCTTGCCCGCGGCGACGGTGCCCATCGTCGCCTCGCGGCCGAGGAACCTGGCGCCGTCGAGCGTCGTCATCTGCAGGATGGTGAGCGGCGTAAGACCCGCTTCGGCGAGCAGGTCGAATTCCTGATGCAAGGAGAAGCCGGGAATGTCCCATTGTCCGGCGCCGCCGGAATCTGATCCCGCCATCATCGGCACGCCGGCATCATGGAACAATTTGACGAGCCGCAAACGCAGGGTGAAGAACCTCACCAGCATCGCCCGCGTCTCGGCCGGGATTCGGGTGGGGAATTGCTTCGCCAGATCCTGCCATAGCGCGCGGGTCGCGGCCGGCATGTAGACGAGATTGGGATCGTCGCGGTAGCGCGGGTCGTCGGCGATGTCGGTGGTGCGCGAGCGGATCAGGGTCGGCACCTGCCAGGTCCCGTTCCGCACGAAGGCCGCCGCGAGCTTGCGGCACTTCGCGGCGCTGAACGTCTCCATCGAGCGCTGCATCATTTTGAAGTCGAGCGGATCGGTCGCCATGTCGGGGTTGGCAAGCGCCCGTTCGACCGCGGCGGCAAGGCCGGGTCCAAGCCCCACCTGCGGCGCCTTCGGCGGTGTTGCCGCGATCGCGCGCCGCATCGCGTCCTCGTCGGTGGAGCAGCCGAGAACGATCGACTCCTTGGGGCCCAGATGTTCGATCGACCGCATGCCCCGCGCCGTCGCGTCCCATACATTCACCGTCGGCGGCAGGTGTCCCAGGAACCGCAGGCCCAGTTTCTTGGCCTCGTCCGCCACCGCGAAGAACGCGTCCGGCCTGACGTCGATCACCTTGATGAAATCGGCGCCTTCGTCCTTTTGCCGGTCCACCTCGGCGATCGCGGCCTGCGGCGTACCCGCATTCAGCGGCGTCAGAATCGTGCCGGGCATCAGCAGAAGCTCGGGCGCCAGGTCCGCGGAAAACGGCTTTCCCTTTTTGCGCTGCGCCAGGAGCTCGGGCGAGCCCGACATTTGGCGATAGCCGGTGACGCCGTTGGCCAGCATGAGCGCGAAGGCGCCGTCACGGTCGGGCGCCGACAACGAATGCGAATGCATGTCGAGATAGCCCGGCACGACATATTTGCCGTGCATGTCGACGCGCCGTGCCGCGCCGCTTGGCGCGATCGATCCGGCGCGCGCGATGCGCTGGATCTTGCCGCGATCGATCAGGATCGCGCGGTCGCGCGACAGCGAGCCGTCGCGCGTGTCGACGATCGTGACGCCGTCGAGCACCAGGCCTTGCGCGACCTGCGCACGAGCCGGCGTGCCCGCCAGCAGGAACGCTGCGAAGGCGAGGCCCGCGAACCCTCTCACAACCCCCACCAAGCTCCCCCTCCCTTGGCTCAGGCCGGCGGCGCGACGCTCAAGCCACGGACCTTGTGCTTCTCGATCAACCGGGCGACCAGTCCTGATGCCTTCGCCTCCTCGACGAAGGCGCGCAGGAACGGGGCGGATTTCGAATTCTTCTTGGGCGTGCCGATCGCCTGCTGCACGGCGGTGAATTTGCCGTCAATGATCCGCGAACCGGGCAACGCTTCCTGATCGGTGAGGAGCCGCGGCTTCAGACCGGCGAGCGCGTCCAAATGGTCGCGCACGAACTGTTCATAGGCGCTGTCGATCGTGTCGGTCCGGACGAGCGTCGCATGCTTGATGTTGCGGTCGAGCCAAAGCCCATAGGCGCTACGGCCCGTCACCGCGATCTTGACGCCTGGCGCGTCGACATCGGCAATGGTCTTGAGGCGTGAGCCCGGCGGCACGAGATAGGTCGATTCGATCTCGCAATAGGCGGCCGTGAAGGTGATCTGCTCGGCACGCTGCGGCTCGGCGCCGATGAGGCCGATGTCCCAGGTATGATTGGCGGCGGCATCGGCAAGCTCGCCCGGCGATTTGAACGGAAAATATTTCACCGGCACGCCCAGGCGCCGCGCGACTTCGGCGGCCATGTCGGGCGACACGCCCTCGGGATCGCCGGACGGGCTCTTTCCCGTCACTAGCAGAAAGTTCGAGAGATTGATGCCCGCGCGCAAGACGCCGGTCGGCGCGAGTTCGGCGATGATGTCGGGTGACACGGGCATGGGCGAGGCTCCACAAGGACCAAAGCGGATCACAATGGCAATGGCGATTTCGATTGTCCAGGTGCAGCCCTTTTCCCTGTTGCCGGGTCGTGTCAGCATGACGCCCGATTGCGATAGGAGCCAATCCATGACGGTGCGGGCGGGACGCGAATTCCTGATGATTCCCGGCCCCTCGACGATGCCGGACGACGTGCTGCGGGCGATGCACCGCCCCGCCGTCGATATCTACGCGGGCCCGCTGGTTGAGATGACGGACGCGCTTCTCGCCGATCTGGGCCGCGTGTTCCGGACCAAAGGCCGCTGCTACATCTACAGCGCCAATGGTCACGGCGCATGGGAGGCCGCACTCACCAACGTCCTGTCGCGGGGCGACAAGGTCCTGGTGCTGGAAAGCGGCCGCTTCGCGATCAATTGGGGCGCCGCGGCCGCCGCGTTGGGCTGCGAGACCGAGACCATCGAGGGGAATTGGCGCCGTGCCGTCGATCCGGCGGCGGTCGAAGCACGGCTCAAGGCCGACAAAGGCGGGCGGATCAAGGCGATCCTGGTGACGCAGATCGACACGGCGTCGGGCGTCGTCAACGACATCGCGGCGATCGGCCAAGCGATCCGCGCGGCGGGGCACGAGGCGCTTTTCCTAGTCGACGCGGTGGCCTCGCTCGGCTGCGTTCCCTTCGAGATGGACGCATGGGGGGTCGACGTGGCGATGGCCGGTTCGCAGAAAGGCCTGATGACGCCGCCCGGCCTTGGCTTTGTCGCCGCCAACGCACGCGCCGCGGCGGCGCACAAGAAGGCCGATCTGCGCACGCCCTATTGGGATTGGACCGCGCGCGACGGCGAGGAGCATTACGCCAAGCATGGGGGCACGCCGCCCGAGCATCTTCTGTTCGGCCTGCGCCAGGCGCTCGACATGTTGTTCGCGGAGGGGCTGGACAACGTTTTCCGGCGCCATCGCCTTTTGGCCGAGGCGGTGCGTCAGACGGTTTCGGCGTGGGCGTCGGGCGGCGCGATCGCCTTCAACATCGAGAAGCCGGCCGAGCGTTCCGACACCGTGACGATGGCGCTGATGGCGGATCCGGCGCCGCTCCTCGATTATTGCAACCGCAAATGCGGCGTCGTGCTTGGCCGGTCGATCGGCGGGCTCGCGGGCAAGGGATTCCGCATCGCCCATATGGGCCATGTGAACGCGCCCATGGTGCTGGGCACGCTCGGCGCGATCGAGATGGGCCTGCGCGCGCTGGGCCGCCCTTATGGCGATGGCGGGGTCGGCGCGGCGATCGCCTGGCTCGGCGATGAGGTGGAGGCGTGAGCCGGCGGCCTAGAACTGCACGCGCTGGGTCATCGCGCCGTCGACGATCACGTTGGTGCCGCTGATGAAGGCGGCGCGCGGGCTGGCGAGGAACACGACCGCGTTCGCGACCTCTTCGGGCTTCCCCATGCGGCCCATCGGGTTCAGGGACATCATGTACTTGAAGCGCTGCGGATCGCGCTCCTCGACATTGTTCCAAACCCCGCCCTTGAAATAGACATTGCCCGGCGAGACCATGTTGCAGCGGACGCCCTTGCCCGCGAGATTGCGCGCCATGCCCTTGATGTAGGGGATGAGCGCCGCCTTCACCGAGGCATAAGGGCGCATCGCGCCCTGCATCTCGATGGCGCCGGTGGTGCCGACGACAACGATGGCGCCCGCCGGCGATTTCTCGAGATGCGGGATCGCGGCCTCGACGCCGGCGACCGTCCCCATCACGTCGATGTCGAAGCTGCGGCGCCAGGTCTCTTCGTTCATCGCCATGCCCATGGCGCTGACATTGGCGATGAAGATGTCGAGACCGCCAATGGCCCGTACGGCCTCATCGACCCAGGCGCCGAGCGCCGCCGTGTCGGCCACGTCGACCGCACCGCCATGCGCCTTGACGCGCTTTTTGCCGAGCGCCGCGACGGCCTCGTCGACGGCTTCGCGATGGCGCGCGCAGAGCGCCACGTCGCACCCTTCCTCGGCCAGAAGATCGACGATCGCGCGGCCGATCCCGCGCGTGCCGCCGGTTACGATCGCCTTCTTGCCCTTGAGCTCGAGATCCAAGGTAGAGCCTCCCTTCGCGCCGCCGTCAATGCGCCTCGTCCCAATTCCTGGCCATGCCGGTCTCGACGACCAGCGGCACCGAAAGCTCGCGCGCGGGGTTTGGCGCGCCCTCCATCACGCGGGCGACGATGTCGGCGGTCGCTTTCGCTTCATCCTCCGGCGCCTCGAACACCAGCTCGTCATGCACCTGAAGCAGCATGCGCGCTTTCAGCCCCTTGGCCGCGAGCGCGCCGGGGACACGGCGCATGGCGCGCTTGATGATGTCGGCGGCGGCCCCTTGGAGCGGCGCGTTGATGGCCTGGCGCTCGGCGCCGGCGCGGCGCGCGGGATTGCCGTCCCTGATGCCGGGGATGTAGCAGCGCCGCCCGAACAGGGTCTCGACAAAGCCCTTCTCGCGCGCCTCGGCCTTGGCGCGCTCCATGTAGTCGCGGATGCCGGGAAAGCGCTGGAAATAGCGCTTGATGTAATCCGCCGCCTCGCCTTGCGCGATGCCGAGCTGGCTCGCGAGGCCGAACGCGCTGATGCCGTAGATGATCCCGAAATTGATCGCCTTGGCGCGCCGGCGCAGATTGGGGTCGATGCCGGCGACCGGCACGCCGAACACCTCGCCCGCGGTCATCGCGTGGATGTCGGCGCCGGTGCGGAATGCGTCCTTCAGAGGACCGATATCCGCGACATGCGCCGCGAGCCGCATCTCGATCTGGCTGTAATCGGCCGAGATCAGGAGATGACCGGGCGCCGCGATGAAGGCATGGCGGATCTTGCGCCCTTCCTCGGTGCGGATCGGGATGTTCTGGAGATTGGGATCGTTCGAGGCGATGCGGCCGGTCGAGGTCGCGGCGAGCGCGTAGCTGGTATGGACGCGGCCCGTCGACGGATTCACTTCCTCGACCAACGCGTCGGCATAGGTGCTCTTGAGCTTGGCGAGCTGACGCCAGTCGAGCACGCGCGCCGGCAGGTCATGGGTCAGCGCCAATTGCTCGAGCACGCCCGCATCGGTGCCGTAAGCGCCGGTCTTGCCCTTGCGGCCGCCCTCGAGCCCCAATTCGTCGAACAGAACCTCGCCCAGTTGCTTCGGCGAACCGACATTGAAGGGGTGGCCCGCGAGCTTGTGGATCTGCGTCTCGAGCTCGGCGAGGCGGCGGCCGAAATCATCGGAAAGCCGCTTCAGCTCGTCGCGGTCGACGGCGATGCCGGTGCGCTCCATCTCGGCCACCACCGCCGACAAGGGCCGCTCCACCGTCTCATAGAAGGCGAGCATATGCTCGGCGACGAGGCGCGGCTTCAGCCGGCGATGAAGGCGCAAGGTGTAGTCGGCATCCTCGGCGGCATAATCGCGCGCGCGTTCAAGCGACACGGCGGCGAATCCGACGTGATCCTTGCCGCTCCCCGCCACGTCCTTGTACTTGATCGTCTCGTGCCCGAAATGGATCTTCGCGAGATCGTCGAGGCCGTGGCCATGCTGCGCGCCGTCGAGCACGAAGGACATGAGCATCGTGCAATCGGTGGGCGCGACGGCGATGCCCAGCGCCGCCAGCACGGCGATGTCGTATTTGATGTTCTGGCCGACCTTGAGGACGCTTTCATCTTCGAGGAGAGGCTTCAGTCGCGCGATCGCGGCCTCGCGCGTCAATTGGATCGGCGGCGGCTGCAGCTCGCCTTCGGGCGCGCGATGCGCGACCGGGATGTAGCAGGCATGGCCCGGCGCCAGCGCCAGCGAGATGCCGACGAGATCGGCGACCGCCGAATCGACCGAGGAGGTCTCGGTGTCGATCGCGACCACACCCTGCGCCTGCGCCGCTTCGATCCAGCGTTCGAGCGAGGCCGCGTCCTGAATCAGCTCGTAGCGCCGCTCGACCTCGCCGCGATCGGGCTCGGCCGTCGGCGATGGCGCGATCGCCGCGGCCGCGGCGGGCGCCAAACCCGACGGGCGCGGTGGCTCCTGCCCAAGCCGCGCGACGCGCGCCAGAAGGGTGCGGAAATTATTCTCGGCCAGGAACCGCTGAAGCTTCTCGCGCTCGAGCGGCTTCACCGCAAGTGCCTCGAGCGGCACCGGAAGCGGCGCGCCCTTGTCGAGCGTCACCAATCGCTTTGATATCCGCGCCTGCTCGGCGAAGTCGATGAGCGACTGGCGCCGCTTTGGCTGCTTGATCTCGGCCGCGCGCGCCAAAAGGGTCTCGAGATCGCCATAGGTGGAGATGAGCTCCGCCGCCGTCTTGACGCCAATGCCCGGCACGCCCGGCACGTTGTCGACGCTGTCGCCGCACAGCGCCTGCACGTCGATGACCTTGTCGGGCCCGACGCCGAATTTCTCCTGCACCTCGGCCGCGCCGATGGGCTTGTCCTTGATCGGATCGAGGAGCCGCACGCGGTCGCCCACGAGCTGCATCAGATCCTTGTCCGAGGAAACGATGGTGACGTCCGCGCCGGCCTCGACCGCGCGGCACGAATAAGCAGCGATGAGGTCGTCGGCCTCGTACTCGTCGCGCTCGATGCGGCAGACATTGAACGCATCGGTCGCCTCGCGCACGAGCTTGAACTGCGGGACGAGGTCGTCGGGCGGCTCGGGACGGTTCGCTTTATACGCTTCGTAGATTTTGCTGCGGAAGGTCGCGCGGGCCGTATCGAACACGACCGCGATGTGATCGGCGTCCGTGCCCTGAAGCAGCTTCAGCAGCATGTTGGAAAAGCCCAGCACCGCGCCCACCGGCGTGCCGTCCGGACGGGTCAGCGGCGGAAGGGCGTGATAAGCCCGGAAGATGAAGCCCGAGCCGTCGACCAGAAAGACGTGGCGCGGTGCGCTCACGGGGCGGGATTGTGCTGGGCCGGGGCCGCACCGGGCCGGCGCAGAACGAAGAAGCGCGAGCAATAAGGGCATTCGATCGAGCCGTGCGGCCCGAGATTGAGATAAACCTTGGGATGGCCGCCCGTGCCTCCGCCTCCGTCGCACGCGACAATTGTCGTCTGCACCTCGATCGTCTCGAACGGCTGCATCGCGTCGATTCCTCGGTTTCCTGCCGCGCCCTCCCGTCCGGCGCGGAGCAGATCAACGAAATCGGGAGGCGCCGCCGGTTGACCGGCCGGCGGGCGCGATGATACCCATGGCCCCGGCGCACAATCAATGACGACCTACCCAGCTTTCATCGAGCCCCCGCGCGGGGCCCGGGCCGATCCGCCCGAACCCGCTGACGCGGTAACGATCGCCGGCCTCACCAAGGTCTATGGCGGCGCCAAAGGTATGCCGCGGAAACGGGCGCTCGACGCGATCGACCTCGTGGTCCCGCGCGGCTCGATCTTTGGGCTTCTGGGCCCCAATGGCGCCGGCAAAAGCACGCTCATTAACATTCTTGCCGGATTGGTCATCAAGACCGCCGGCAAGGTCGTGGTCTGGGGCATCGACATCGATCAATCGCCGCGCCAGGCGCGTGCGGCGATCGGCGTGGTGCCTCAAGAGATCGTGATTGATATGTTCTTTTCGCCGCGGGAGCTTTTGGAGCTCCAGGCGGGGCTATATGGTGTGCCTAAATCCGAGCGACGCACCCGCAACTTGCTCGAGGCGCTGTCGCTCGCCGACAAGAGCGAGGCGCCGGCGCGCACCTTGTCGGGCGGGATGCGCCGGCGGCTGATGATGGCGAAGGCGATGGTGCACGCGCCGCCGGTTTTGGTGTTGGACGAGCCGACCGCCGGCGTCGATGTCGAGTTGCGGCAGCAGCTTTGGGGCAATGTGCGCGAGCTCGCCGCGAGCGGGACGACCGTGATGCTGACGACGCATTATCTCGAGGAGGCGGAGCGTTTGTGCGACCGGATCGCGATCATCGATGAAGGCCACGTGGTCGCGTGCGACACGACGCAAGCCCTGATCGCGAAGATCGACGAGAAGACTCTCGTGGTGACGCTCGAACGGCCGGTCGACGCCGTGCCGGCACCGCTCGCGGCGCTGGGCGTGACCCTCGCGGGAAGAGGCCGGCTCGTGTTTCATTACCATCCGACCCGGACCTCGGTGGCGCCGATGCTGGCTGCGATCGCGGAGGCCGGTCTCGTCATCCGCGACGTGACGAGCGAGGAGACCGGGCTCGAGGAGATCTTCTTGCGCCTTACCGGATCGGGCGGCGCGCCGTGAGGCTGGCGGTGATGGCCGCGGCGCTGCTGCTCGTCGGATGCGCCGCGGGGACGGTGCCGATGCCGCCAGAATCGCAACTCCACCGGCCGCAACTCGTCCAGGACGCGATCATCGCCGAGGACGGCGCGCGGCTGCCGCTGCGGATATGGGTGCCGGATACGCCGGTCGTCGCGACGATCCTCGCGTTGCACGGCTTCAACGATTACTCCAACGCCTATGCCGGCCCTGCCGCGGAATGGGCAAAGCACGGTATCGCGACCTTCGCCTATGACCAGCGCGGCTTCGGGCAGGCGCCCGATCGCGGACTGTGGGTGGGGACCCAGCGGCTTGGCGAGGACCTCGTCATCGCGAGCCAGCTCGTCGCGCGCCGCTATCCCGACGTGCCGCACTACATCGTCGGCGAAAGCATGGGCGGCGCCGTCGTGATCGCGGCCGAGACCGGCGTCGAAGGCATTCCGAAGCCGGTGGCGGACGGCATCATCCTCAGCGCCCCCGCGGTCTGGGGCCGTCAGCAGATGAACATCTTCGAACGCACGGCGCTTTGGATCGGCGACAGGGTCGCGCCCGGCATGACCCTCACCGGACAGGGCCTCAACATCCAGGCGTCCGACAATATCGAGATGCTGCGCGCGCTGGGCCGCGATCCGCTGGTGATCAAGGCGACGCGGATCGACACGATCAAGGGCCTCGTCGATTTGATGGGCGAGGCGCAAGCCGCCGCGCCGCGCCTTACCGAGCCGACCTTGCTTCTCTATGGCGCGCATGACGAGCTCATCCCGGACGATGCCATGCGCAAGATGATCGCCGAGCTGCCGAAGAAAGGCGCCGCCCATCGCCGCGTCGCCTATTACGAGAACGGGTACCACATGCTTATGCGCGATCTCGACGCGAAGCTTGTGCTGCACGACGTCGAGAGCTGGGTGCTCGATCCCGCGGCGCCCTTGCCTTCGGGCGCAGACCGGAACTCGCTGCAGTTATTTGCGATGGGAAGCTGATGCGGGCGCTTTGGCGCCCTAGATGCGAAGCGCGGCCCCGTAGGAATCGCTGCCGCGCGACGCCACCTCGAACGCGCGCTCGCGCCGGCAGACAAGACGCAGGCCTTGCCACGTCTCGATCGCGTCATAGGTTGGATTGGCGCGGGCAAGGCGCTGATCGGCGATGCGTTGCGCGGTGTCGTCGTCCGCGCAGGCAAGGTCCAGGCCCTCGACAATTCGGGCCTGGACCATGAAATACAGTTTATAATGACGCATGAAGTCGCACTTGGGGTTAACCAAGAGAGAGTGAACCATGCCCGAGGCGCGCGGCGTGTGACAAATTTGGAGCGCCGCCGATCCATCGGGGTCGTGCCATCAATAGAAAGAGGGGGTAACGCCCGTGCATCGCATCACATTCCTTTTATCCGTTGCGTTAACATTTATGGCGGGAGCGGCGCTGGCGCAGACCGCGCCATCGCCGGAAAAGGCGCTCGCCGCGTTGCGCGCGGACGTCCAGGGCCGCGCCGATCATCAAGCCTATCCGATCACCGGCATCAATCGCGACGATGTGCGCGACGTGCTGGCGACGCTCAAGAGCACCGATCGCGATGAATGGGCCGCGGCCTGGGCCAAGGCCGGCGCGCGGCACGAAGCCGCGGCGCGCGCCGCGGCCGACCTCAACGGCAAGCGCGAGAATTGGCGTCAGGCTTGGCTCGATTACCATTTCGGCGCCTGGCCCGCGCAAGACACGGACGGCAAGCGCGCCGACTATGTGAAGGCGGTCGCGGCGTTCCGCAACTATGGCAAGCTGCTCGATCCCCCGGCCGAGACGGTGCGCATCCCGTTCGAGGGCAAGGAGATCGTCGGCCTGTTGCGCATGCCGCGGGTCGCGGGGCGCAAGCCCGTGGTGCTCACCATCGGCGGGCTCGACGAGTACAAGGAATTCGGGATCGAGCATGACAGCGCCGATCTGGTGCGCGGCGGGCTTGGCATGCTGGCGCTCGACATGCCGGGCACCGGCGAGGCGCCGGTGAAGATGGAGGTCGGCGCCGAGCGGATGATCAGCAAGGCCATCGACTATCTGTCCAGCCGCAGCGACGTCGATCCGCAGCGCATGGCGGTCCTTGGCGCAAGCGCCGGCGGCTATTGGGCGGCGCTCTCGGCCTATGTGGAGCGCGGGCGGCTGCGCGCCGTCGTCGCGCAAGGCGCGCCGGTGCACAATTATTTCCAGGCGGATTGGCAGAAGAAATCCTGGAGCACCGACGAGTATCTTTTCGGCCTCAAAGAAGCGCGCATGTATGTTTACGGCTTCAAGGAGGGCGAGGACGACGCGTTCCTTCAGAAGATGGCGAGCTTCTCGCTCGAGACGCGCGGCATTCTCGACAAGCCGTCAGCGCCGATGCTGGTGGTGAATGGCGAAAAGGACACGCAAGTGCCGATCGCCGATCTCTATCTGCTGCTGAAGACCGGCACGCCGAAGATGGCCTGGGTCAATCCCGATGGCGGCCATACCGGCCGATCGAAGGAATGGACGCAAGACCGCATCGACAGCGAGGTGATCGTGCCGTGGCTCGTCACGGCCATGCGCAAGGAGCCGGCCGCGGCGACGCACTGAGGCGAGGCGGGCCTAGGGCGTCGGCTTCCAACCGGCCAGCGAGCGCTCCACCTCGGGCAGAAGCGAGAAATCGAACGCGGCCGAGATCGGCGGCTCCTTGTCGCGCGGCAGCTTGATGATGTCGGCATAGAGATCGAGCATCTCTTTCTGCACCGGCGGCGGCAAGGTGCCGTCCGATGTGTTGGTCGGCACCATGAGGCGATAGACCGCGTCGGTCGCCTCGCGCGAGACGTTGGGGTTGTGCTTCAGCATGGCGTCGACCGTTCCGGCCTCGAACGCGCGCATGTAGCGCTCGCCCTTGACGATCGCCCGCAGGAACCGGATCGCCAGCGGCCGGTCCGGCCCCAGCATCCGGGCGTTGGCGGCGATGCCGCCGACCATCATCTGCACCTCGCGGCCCACGTCGGCGACCTCGTGGACGGCAGGCGATCCTTCAAGCTGTGTCACATCCTCGACCGTGAGCGAGGCGGCCGGCAGGCGACCCGCCTTCAGCGCGGCGACGCGGCCGTTGCCGAAGCCCACCCCGGTGAAAAGCACCGTATTCGGATCGATCCCATGCTGCGTCAGCAGGATGCGCAACGCATTCTCGTGCGTGTCGCCG
>DATJLY010000188.1:0-3757 GCA_035509095.1 Allostellaceae bacterium
CGGGTCTTCCTTCTGCACGTCGATGACGTAATCAGCGCCAAGCTCCTTGGCGACCTTGAGCCGCGCGCCGTCCTTGGAGGTACCGGTGACGATGATCAGCGAGGCGCCGGCCTGCTTGCAGATCACGGTCTGCGACAAGCCCTGCTGCCCCGGCCCTTGGATCAGCACAGTAGAGTCGTAGCCGACGCCGCCGTCAAACAACGACCATTCGACGCCATTCGCCATCGGCGTCACCAGGCCGGCGAGCTCGGCCGACACGCCCTTGGGCACGTGGTGCACCACCGCGTTCCACGGCAGATAGACGTATTGCGCGAAGCCGCCCCACAGATGCGGCGCCTTCTCGGCGGACGTGTAGCCATAGCGGATCGAGTCCGGATTGTTGCGCCAGTCGGTGTTCTCGCAATGCCGGTACTGGCCCAGATGGCACCATTCGCACTTGCCGCACGCGACGTAATGCTCGACGAAGACCAGGTCGCCTTCCTTGAACCCTTTGCGCCGGGTGAACTCGGACCCCGCCTTGGCGATCACGCCGATATTCTCGTGGCCCATGATGACGGCGTCCTTGCCCGGCGGATGCTGATAGAGCTTCACGTCGGTGCCGCAGATCCCGGCCACTTCCATTTTCATGAGCGCCGCGTCGGCCGCGATCTCCGGCATCGGATATTCGCGCAGCTCGGTCTTGCCCGGGCCGGTTCGCACGGCCGCCAGCACTTGTTCCACCATGGCGGTTCCTCCACCTATAAGGACGGACGAGTCTAGGATATTTTACGCGGCGATGCGCGCTTCCTTCGGCAGCGACGATCTGCGCCACGCGCTCGAGCGGGTGCGCGAATGGACGCGCGCGCGCTTCTCGCTACCGGAGGACGCGCTGATCCTGGTGGTCGAGGCCGTGCCCAAGCTGCCGGGCTTCCCGCCCCGCGAGACCGTGATCTGGTTCTGGAGCGACGCCTCGACGCGCCACCATTTCAAGCTCTTCAAGCCCGCAGCCGACATCGCGGAGGACGAGCTGCCGCCTTCCTGGATGAAGACCGCGTTGATCTTGCCGGAAGGGACGATGTGCAGTTGCTGCTGACCCCGGTGCGTCCTTCGACTGCGCGCCTGCGGCGCTTCGCTCAGGATGAGGATGCTCTCAAACCGTCCTCGTCCTGAGCGGAGCGGAGCGAAGTCGATCTTGCCGGAAGGGACGATGTGCAGTTGCTGCTGATCCCGGTGCGTCCTTCGACTGCGCGGGCTATCGCCCGCTCCGCTCAGGATGAGGACGCTCTCAAACCTTCCTCATCCTGAGCGGAGCGGAGCGAAGTCGAAGGACGTGCCGCCAATCAGCTTTTGATCTGTTTTCCCGCGCGCGCGTCGGATACGAGCTGCTGAAGCGCGCTCAGCGAGATCTTCGCCACTTGGGCATAATGGTCCGCGTCCTTGTCGATCTCGGTCGCGGCATAGCCGATGGCGGTGGTCGCGAGACGCATGCGGCCATCGAGCCAGGGGCCGCCGCCGAACCCGCCGATGACGGGGATCGACACCGCCTTCACCACGGCCGCGCCCGCGACCGGTCCCGAATTGGTGAAGTCGAGCAGTGCCGCGCCCGCTTGCTCCAGCATCCTCGCCTCGGCGACCAGTTTCTCCGTCATTTCCGGCTTGGCGACCGCGTCCGCGCCCGCTTGCGATGCATAGGGCACGCCATATTGCAGCGCCGTCTGCGGCGTCAGCCCGAACTGCGCGAAGACCGGGATGCCGGCGCGCACGATGGCGCGCACGATGTCGGGGAAATCGGCGGCGCCGTCGGGCTTGACGATGTCGGCGCCGCCTTCCTTCACGAGCCGCACCGCCGCTTCGAGCGCGCTGTCCTGGCCGCGCTGCAACGGCCCGAACGGAATATCGCAGCTCAAAAGCGCGCGCTTCACGCCGCGCCGCACCGCCTTGCACACGACCAGGATCTCGTCGAGCGTGACCTCGAGCGGATTGGCGTGGCCCCAAAAATTGACGCCGACGGAATCGCCGACGGAAACGATGTCGGCACCGGCGCGGTCGGCGATCTGCGCCATCTGATAATCCCACGCCACGATGCCGACGCATTTGCGCCCGTCGCGCTTCATCTGATGCAGCATCGGGATGGTGACGGCGTCCATGATCCCTCTCGTGATCTCGTGGCGGCGCGGGCATTATAGGGAAACGCATCCGGGAGGAACGCCATGAATTACGGCATCGCGCTCGCCACCCACGCGGAAAGCTGGCGCCACGTGAAGCGCGCGGAAGAGCTGGGCTACGCCGCCGCGTCGTTCTTCGATACGCAGCTCCTCAATGCCGACCTGTTCGTGGCGATGGGTGCGGCCGCGATGGTGACGAAGTCCATCACGCTTGGCACCGGCGTGCTCATCCCGTCGAACCGCATTGCGCCGGTCACGGCGAGCGCGCTCGGCTCGCTCAATCAGCTCGCGCCGGGGCGGATCGAGTTCGGCATCTCCACCGGCTTCACCGGCCGGCGCACCATGGGGCTGAAACGCGTCAAGCAGTCCGACATGAAGGAGTATATCCGTATCGTGCAGGGCCTTCTCGCAGGGCAGACGCTCGACTGGGAGTTCGAGGGCAAGCGGCGCAAGATCCGCTTCCTCAATCCCGAGATCGGCGCCATCAACATCAAGGACCCGGTGCCGGTCTACATCTCGGCCACGGGGCCGCGTTCGCGCGCGCTCGTGGCGGAGCTGGGCGCCGGCTGGATCTGCCCCTTGGGCCGCGCCCAGGCGGTGATCGACGCCGTCGCAGACATGAAAAAGAAATGGACGGCGGCCGGCCGCGACCTCGAGGACCTGCATATTCACGGCGAGATCGGCGGCTGCGTCCTGAAAGAGGGCGAGGCCCCTGACTCGCCGCGTGCCAAGGATCAGGCCGGTCCGACCGCGATCATGCTGGTCCATGATCTGGTGGAGGAGGACATGCAGGACCGGGCGCCAGCCTCATTGCCGCCGGCGCTCTCGGGCGCGCTCGAGAAATACCGCCGCCTCTATCAGCGCATGGAGCCCGCCGACGCCCGCTATCTCGCGAACCATCGCGGGCATCTCATGTTCCTGAAGCCGGAGGAGCGCGACATCTGCGATGGCGAGCTCATCCGGAACTTCTCCTGGACCGCCACGAAGCCCGAGCTTGTGGAGCGTTTGCGCGCGCTCCGCGACGCCGGCTTCGAGCGCATCTCGGTCCAAATCCGCCACACGCAGCCGGCCATGCTCGAGGATTGGTGGGACGTGTTTCAGGGCGTGTAGCTTCAACCTTCATCGTCATGCGCGGGCTTGACCCGCGCATCCACGGAAAGCGTGGATGGCCGGGTCTAGCCCGGCCATGACACGAGAGAGGGGAACGCGGCTGCTAGAGCCGCCCGGCGAACGCGTCTGCGATGAAGGCGTGCGCCAGATTGTAGCCGTGGCGTGATGTCGGCTCGTGATAAACGGCGGCCGGCGGACGGTTGAGGCCCACGTCGGTGAAGGCGTGGACCACGTGGCCCCACATCAGCATCGCCCAGTTGGCGCCGGCCGCGTCCATCTCCTTTTCCAGCGCGTCGCGCTCGGCCTTGGGCGCGATCGGGTCGGCCGCGCCATGCACGACCAGCACCGCGGCCCGCACCTCGCCCTTTTTCGCCGGCATCGGCGTCGCGAGCGAGCCGTGCATCGAGACGACCGCCGCCACGTCGGCGCCCGAGCGCGCGAGATCGAGGACATTGGCGCCGCCGAAGCAATAGCCGATCGCGGCGCGGCGCTTCGTGTCGCCG
>DATJLY010000189.1:0-3262 GCA_035509095.1 Allostellaceae bacterium
CCAAGGGTGAGGATGCCCGCCGCGATCCGCATGGCGGCGTTGCATCCGAGCGATCGGCGCCGAAAAAGGCCCGCGAGGCTATCCGCGTTGCCGCCGACCGGCGGACGGATGCGCGAGCGAAGGCACGGGCGGTCCACTAAGACGGCTCTACTCAGTCGGGGCGACGGCGGCATACGGACGGTTTAACCGCCGGCAGATTTGCGCTAAGAGCCCGGCAGCGTGTCGCATGTCCTTTTCGGAAAACCGGTTTCCGCTTTTCCAGGGCATGCTCTAACTGCCGGGCCCATGATCGTCCTGATCGACAATTACGACAGCTTCACCTTCAACCTGGTCCATTATCTGGGGGACCTGGGCGCGGCGGTGCGCGTGCACCGCAATGACAAGACGACCGTAAAGAGCGTCCTCGCGGCCGATCCGGACGCCATCGTGCTCTCGCCTGGCCCGTGCACGCCCAAGGAAGCCGGGATTTGCCTCGATCTCATCGCGGCGGCGTCGGCCGATATCCCCATCCTCGGGGTCTGCCTGGGCCACCAGGCGATCGGACACGCTTTTGGTGGCACCGTGGCGCGGGCGCCGAGCCCGGTTCACGGCAAGCTTTCAACCATCCGGCATAGCGGCGGCGGCATCTTTCGCGGCATCAACGCGCCCTTCCAGGCCACGCGCTATCATTCGCTGATTGTCGAGCGCGCGACGCTGCCGGACGATCTCGCCGTCACGGCCGAGACCGAGGACGGCTTGATCATGGGCCTTTCGCACCGCCGCCTCCCGGTCCACGGCGTGCAATTCCATCCCGAGAGCATTGCCTCCGAACATGGCCACCTGATGCTGAAGAATTTTCTCGACATCGCTACGTCCTGGAATGCATCGAACGGACGGAGAAGCGCCGGCACCGCCGGGCCATCCACGTCGCAACGCCACGAATTGAGAGCCTGACCGTGACCGATGCATTCAAGGGACTGATCGCCAAGGTCGCGACCGGCGCTACGCTCGCCCGCGAGGAAGCGGCCAGCGCATTCGAGCAAATGATGTCCGGAGAAGCGACACCCTCGCAGATGGGCGCGCTGCTGATGGCGTTGCGGGTGCGCGGCGAAACGGTCGACGAGATCACCGGCGCGGTTTCGGTGATGCGGGCCAAGATGCTGCGCGTCGCGGCGCCGGCCGATGCCGTAGATGTGGTCGGCACCGGCGGCGACGCTTCGGGCTCGTTCAATATCTCCACCTGCGCGGCGCTGATCGTCGCCGGCGCCGGCGTGCCGGTCGCCAAGCACGGCAACCGCGCCCTCTCCTCGCGCTCCGGCGCGGCCGACGTGCTCACCGCGCTCGGGGTCAATATCAGTCTCTCGCCGGAAGCGATCGGGCGCTGCATCGCCGAGGCCGGGATCGGCTTCATGTTTGCGCCGGCGCACCATCCGGCGATGAAGAATGTCGCGGCGACCCGCGTGGAGCTTGGAACGCGCACGATCTTCAATCTGCTCGGACCCCTCTCCAACCCGGCCGGCGTGCGCCGGCAGATGATCGGGGTGTTCTCCAAGCATTGGACCAAGCCGCTAGCGCTGGTCTTGAAGAATCTCGGTGCCGATAAGATCTGGGTGGTGCACGGCTCCGACGGGCTTGATGAAATCACGACCTCGGGGCCGACCACGGTGACGGCCTTGGAGGACGGCGAGATCAAGTCGTTCGAAATCGCCCCGGAGGAACTCGGCCTGCGCAAGGTCAAACCCGAGGCCTTGCGCGGCGGCGACGCTGAGACGAACGCCAGGGCGGTGCTCGGCGTTCTCAAAGGCCAGCCTTCGGCGTTCCGCGACGTCGCGCTCCTCAATGCGGCGGCCGCGCTGGTGGTCGCCGGCAAAGCCAAGGACCTGAAGGACGGACTGCACGCGGCCGCTCATTCGGTCGATTCCGGCGAGGCCGAAGGACGGCTCGATCGCTTGATCAAGGTGTCGAACACGGTGGCCAACTCCGATGTCTGACATTCTCGACAAGATCGGCGCCTACAAGCGCGAGGAGATCGCCGCGGCAAAACGGCAGGCTCCGCTCGCCGCCCTGGAAAACGAGGCCAAGAGCGCCGGGGCGCCGCGCGGTTTCCTGGCGGCGATCGAACGCCGGCTCGATGCCGGCGACTATGCGCTGATCGCCGAAGTCAAAAAGGCGAGCCCCTCGAAAGGATTGATCCGCGCCGATTTCAATCCGCCGGCACTGGCGGCGGCCTATGCGCGAGGCGGCGCCACCTGCCTCTCGGTCCTCACCGACACACCGTCGTTTCAGGGCTCGCTCGATCACCTGCGCGCGGCGCGCGCGGCCTGCGCGCTGCCGGTGCTGCGCAAGGATTTCATGTACGACACCTATCAGGTGGTGCAGGCGCGTGCGGCGGGCGCCGATTGCATCCTCATCATCATGGCTGCGCTCGACGACGCCACCGCCGCCGAGCTTGAGTCTGCGGCGTTCGCGCTCGGAATGGACGTGCTGGTGGAAGTACACGACGAGCCCGAGCTCGAGCGCGCACTCCGACTGAGGTCACGGCTCGTCGGCATCAACAACCGCAATCTCCGCACCTTCGAGACAACCCTTGCGACCTCGGAGCGGCTCGCGAAGCGCGTGCCGGCCGATCGCGTCATCGTCGGTGAAAGCGGTATCTTCACGCCGGCAGATCTCGCCCGCCTCGCCGCGGTCCGGATCTCGACCTTCCTGGTCGGCGAGAGCCTGATGCGCCAGGACGACGTTGCCGCCGCCACGCGCGCGCTGCTCGCACGCAGCACCGTGCGCGCCGCGGCCGCCCGGTGATCCGTGGCGCGGGCGGGCCAGAAGCTCACGCATCTCGGCGCCAAAGGCGAAGCCCGCATGGTCGATGTCTCGGCCAAAGACGAGACGGAACGCGAGGCGCTCGCCGCCGGTTGCGTGATCATGCAGCCCGCGACACTCGACATCGTGCGTAAGGGTGATGCGAAAAAAGGCGACGTGCTCGGCACCGCCCGCATCGCCGGCATCATGGCGGCCAAGCGCACACATGAGCTCATCCCGCTCTGTCATCCCTTGGCCCTATCCAAGGTGGAAGTCGAACTGAAGCCGAACGCAAAGCTGCCGGGCATCGACGTGCAGGCGCGGGTCAAAGTCTTCGGCAAGACCGGCGTGGAGATGGAGGCGCTGACCGCCGTCTCGGTCGCCTGTCTTACGGTCTACGACATGGTCAAGGCGATCGACCGCGGCATGCGCATCGAGAACATTCGGCTCCTCGAGAAGAGCGGCGGCCGCAGCGGCCATTATC
>DATJLY010000190.1:0-4763 GCA_035509095.1 Allostellaceae bacterium
CATGCTGCTGGGAGAGGTCGAGAACCGCGGCTGGAAATGCGGTCAGGCGATCGACGTCAAGGTCGGGCTCTCCGAGGACGAGCTGCACGACGATCGCATGATCGTCGCGCGCTACGATCTCGAGCACAAGCAGCTGGCGATCAGGACCCGGCGGTTCGCCTCGGTGCTCCTGCAGGTCAAGCGCGAGTGCGATCGGGCTGGTCTCGAGCCGGTGTGAGGCACGGGCGCGACGTCGGGTACCCGCAACGCTGCGCCGTCGCGCGCGTTGAGTCCGCTGATCTCGGGAATTTTCCGAGAATTGACGTCAAACATTGACCATGAGCGCGCGGCGGGTGTGTATTCGCCGCGCAACCAGCGAAGGCGTCGGTGTCTTCTGGCTCAAGCCCCTCCGATCGCCGCGCAGCGATCGCCTGCCGTGAGCACTTGATATCGCGCCGTCGCGCGTTGCTGACGCTGTCGTTGGCACTTGGTCTGCCCGTCCGCGCCAGCCGCGCGCAACCCGAGCTTCCGCTGCGCGTCGGCTTCATCTCCATCTTGCCGATGACCCAGCTCTTCATCATGGAGGGGGAGCAGTGGACGCGCGACGTCGGGCTCGAGCTGATCCTCAAGCGGTTCTCGTCCGGACCGCCGATGGTCGATGCGCTGGAAGCCGGCGACCTCGACGTCGCCTATATCGGCATCGGACCGGCGATGCTCGCGCGGGCGCGCGGCGTCGACGTCAAGGTGGTGGCCGCCAACATCATCGAACAGGTTGCTTTGATCGGACGGGGCGACCTGGTCGCGGCGTTCGCCGCGACCTCGAGCCCGGGCGAGGCATTCCGGCGCTTCCGCGAGAGCGCGGGGCGCCCGGTGAAGATCGCGACCTTGCCGCCCGGCGCGGTGCCGGACACCATCCTGCGCTATTACCTCCAGGAGGTCGTGCGGGTGGACCCGCACGCCGTCGACATCGTCGGCGTCGGCGAGGACGAGGTGGAGCACCTCCTGCTGTCGGGCGCGGTCGACGCGGCGTCGATCGTCGAGCCCATCCTCACGATCGTGCTCATGCGCGACCGCTCGACCCGCATCATCGCGCGACCGGGGCAGATGCTGGCCCATCATCCGGGCGGGGTCGTGCTGGTGGCCGCTTCGGTGATCGCCCAGAATCGCGGCGAGGTCGCCAAGCTGGTCGAGCTCCACGTCAGAGCGACCGAGTTCGTGCGCAACAATCCCGACCGCGCCGCCGCCGACGTGGTCGAGTTCCTTGGGCGCGGCCTGGTCGATCCCGCGATCATCCGCAAGGCCCTGACCTCGGAAACCACCCGCCTGATCGCCGATCCGCGCGCGATCGTCGAGGCGACGCGCCAGCTGCAGAGTTACCAGGAGCGGCTGGGCACGCAGACCGCGCCCATCGACGTCGACGCCCTCTTCGATTTCAGCTTCTACGATGCCGCGGTCGCCCGCCGCTGAACCCAGCCGTCGCTCGCCGGCTTGATTTCCGCCGGCGCACGCCCTTAGATCCGCGGCGGAGGAGCATGCGCGTCCGGTGACCGCCACGGCCTTCAAAGCCGATGAGGGGCCCGGAAAGGCCCCCGTCAGGTTCGACTCCTGACTCCTCCGCCACTCATGCTCATTGATGGAAACGCTTTTGTTTGCTGATCCCACCAGCCCAAAGCGGGGCCACCGACGCTACGAGGGAATGACGTGAACCGCAAGAAATCGCCGGGCACGCTTCTGGACGAGGCGGTCGCGATGGCGAAGACAGGCTTGTACCGCGACCACCACGCTGTGGAGCTTGCGATGCGCGCGGCGGGAAAGATCGGCGCGCGCACGGCGCTCAAAGACCCCTTGGATCGCCGGCGCATCAATGACCTGTGCAACGCGGCGCGGCGCGAAAAGGGCGGTTCCGCCTCGTGAGGTTGTCGCAGCGCGACGGCCGCTGATCGGCGCCGGGCAGGAGCGGGTCAGGGCGCCTCGCAGCCCTGCCAGGTCACCTCGATCCGCCAGCCGGCGTCGCACTCGCGCTTGATCGCGTTGACGAGGTCGAGCGCGGCCAGCCGATTGGCGACCGTGTCGAGCACCATGCCGCGGTCGTCGCGCAGCTCGAACCGGCGCGTGCCGACCTGAGCGATCGTCAGCCGGATCGTCCTCGGCTTGGGTTTGGCGGCGGGTTTTGGCGGGGCCATTGGGCCGGCGGATTGCAGCAATTCTGCTTCGAATTGTCGATGGTCACGATCGCTGTCGCATGGAGCGGTTCGGCGCCTGCGACGTTGAGGGGGTGAAGGGCTGCCAACCGGATCGACCCGGGAGGAATGCGCGCCATGCTGACCCCGATCTCGACGTCGCAACCGACGGTGCTGGTCGTCGACTTTCCGGCCGGGCGCGGCCGCCTGGCCGGCGCGGCGGATCTCCTCACCGTGGCGCCCCCGGCGCTCCAGGACACCGGCGCCAACATCTCCCCGCTGCTGCGCTACGACCAGTTGGGCCGCAGCATCTACCAGATCACCGAGCTGCACGGAACCTTCACGAACGCGCTGACCGTGGGCTATCGCTGGCTGGTCTGAACCGTCGCGCCGCGGCCGGATGAGGCGCCTGCGCCCGGCTGGGGCGCGGGGCACATTCCACTGGCGTTCGGGGCCCGGACGACGGATGCTTGGCGCAGGCCACCTGTCGGGCCATCGAATGGGGAGGATGTCGGCATGGCGCAGCAATCGCACATCTTCGCGGGGGTCGCGCGGTATCGCGGCGGCACGCAATTCGGCCTGTTCCGCCGCGCGGTCGGCGACGAGCGCTGGCAGCGCGTCACCAAGGGCCTGCCCGAGGACGCGCAGATCCATGCCGTCACGGTCGACCCGAGCAACCCCGACATCGTCTATGTCGGCACCCATGACGGGCCCTATCGCAGCACCGATCGCGGCGCGAGCTTCCAGCGCCTGGGCTTCCCGGACCGCGACGTCGAGATCTGGTCGATCCTGGTCCACCCGAAGAAGCCGAAGACGCTCTATGCCGGCGCCTCGCCGGTTGGCGTCTATCGCAGCGACGACGGCGGCGACAACTGGAAGCGGCTGGCGCCGCCGCGCATCGCCGAGCGCATCAAGATGGCGTTCCCGTGCCGGGTCATGCGCTTCGCCGCCGACCCGGCCGAGGCCGACACGCTCTACGCCACCGTCGAGGTCAACGGCGTGATGCGGAGCCGCGACGCCGGCGAGAGCTGGCAGGACTGCAGCGCCGACCTCATCAAGCTCGCCACCGACAATCCCAAGCTCAAGAGCAAGATCGGCAGCGACACCGACACCGAGGGCATGCTCGACGGCCACGCGCTGTGCGTCAGCGACGCCGCGCCCGGCACCGTGATCCTCGCGGTGCGCATGGGCCTCTTCCGCTCGACCGACCGCGGCGGCTCGTGGCGCGACATGGAGGTCGGCCGGTTCTCGCCGGTGACCTACGGCCGCGACATCCGCGTGTCGCCGCAGGATCCGCGCACGCTCTATGCCGCGCTCAGCGTCGCGGCGTCGAGCGAGCACGGCCGGCTCTACCGGTCGAACGATCTCGGCGAGACCTGGACGCGCTTCGACGAAGGCCTCAATCCGGCGAGCACCATGATGGCGGTCGCCACCCACCCGCGCGACGCCAAGCAGATCTACTGCGCGACGCGCCGCGGCGAGGTGTTCGGCACCCAGGACGGCGGCAAGAGCTGGCAGTCCTACCCGCTGCCCGACGGCGTCGCCGACTGCTACGCGCTCGCCAGCGCCTAGCCGCCCTCTGCCTGCCGGGAAGGGGCCGGGTGAGGGAGCCCTCATCGCTGCCCCGCTGACCCTTTGCCGAGCTGGCGTCGGGTACCCGTTCTCATGTCGAGGAGCGCAGCATGATTCATCATCTGTCGATCGCTGCCCGCGAGCCGCAAAAGGCCGCCGAGATCTTGGCCGAAGTGATGGGCGGCAAGGCGGTGCCGTTCCCGCCCAACCCGGGCAGCTTTTTCGCCTTGCAGCTGGACGATCACGGCTCGGGCGTCGAGGTCTATCCGGCCGGCACGCATCTGGAGCCCGGCGGTGACGAAGGCGGCGGCTTCGTTCGGGATCCGACTCCGCAGCGTGGTTTCGGTGCCACGCATTTCGCGATCAGCGTCCAGACCGATGCCAAAAAGGTCGAGGCGATCGCGAAGCGCGCGGGATGGCATTGCGTGACCTGCAACCGCGGCCCGTTCCACGTGATCGAGGTTTGGGTCGAAAACGACACGATGGTCGAGGTGCTGCCGCCGAAATTCGCGGCCGAGTACCTGGCATTTTTTGGGGGCAACGTGGCGGAGCGCATGGCGAGCGCCCCGACCCCCGCGGCGCGTCAGCGTCGCTAGAGCGGATTCCGATTAGGTCGCCCCACTCTCGTCATTGCGAGCGAAGCGAAGCAATCCAGAGGCGCGCGACGGCCCTCTGGATTGCTTCGTCGCTACGCTCCTCGCAATGACAATCCAGTGGATCCCAACTGATCGGAACTTGCGCTGAGGCGTGATCAGGGCCGCATCCGGAAGCTGGCCGGGCCGGGCGTCAGCAACGGCTCGGCGAGGCGCGCGAATTCGCACAGCAACGGCCGCGTCTCGCGCGGGTCGATGATCTCCTCGACCCAGAAGCTCTCCGCGGTGCGGAAGGGCGAGCGCAGCTTGTTGAGGCGGTCCTCGATCTCGCGCAGCTTGGCGACCGGATCGCGCGCGGCTTCCAGGTCGGCCCGATACGCCGCCTCGATGCCGCCCTCGAGCGGCAGCGAGCCCCAGCGCGCCGACAGCCAGGCGTAGC
>DATJLY010000191.1:0-16406 GCA_035509095.1 Allostellaceae bacterium
CTTCGACCATCTGGCGCAGGGTTTCGGCGGTGGGGTCGATCGCGGAAAGGTCGATCGGCCGCGGGCGCGGCGGGATTGCCTTGCCGATCTCGATCTTCGGCGCGCTCACCACCGGCTTTGCCGCGAGGTTGAGCTCCAGCACCAGTTTCTTCGCCGCCTCGTTCTGCGGGTTCAGCTTGACGACGGTGCGATAGGCTTCGAGCGCCGCGGCATCTTCGCCCAGCGCCTGAAGCGATCGGCCCAGCAGCAGCCAGGCATTGTCCCCGTCGGGATCGGCCGCCACCGAACGCGAGAGCAGCTCCTTGGCGTCGACATGCGCGCGCTGATTGGCCTTGAGCCGTCCATATCGATAAAGCGCGAGCCCGTCCTCCGGCGCAAGCTCCAGGATCTGGCGATAGCCGAGTTCGGCGTCGGCGATCTGGCCCTTGTTCTCAAGGTCGAGCGTCGCGTCGAGCATGGCCGGAAGCCCCTTGGGGTCGAGACGGTTCCGGCCGGTCTTGGGGATCACCGACACGGCCTTGAGATAACGCGTCTCCGGCGCGAACAGATATTTGTAGGGCTCGTTTCCTTTGAGGAAATCGTAGTGCGTGAAGCCGTTGGCGATGGCATAGCGGATGCAGTGGGCGTGAAGGAGATATCCCGCCGGCATCTCCTCGTAAGTCTCGTCGCGCCCGGTGACGAAGAACAGCAAAGATTTTCTCGGCTGATCGACGAGCAGAGCAAGCGCCGCGACAGGCCGGTCGCCATGCCAGAAGATCGGCAGCATCAGCCGGCCGGCCTGGCCCGAGAACAGCATCATCCGATGCATGCTCCAGGCGATGTCTTTGACCTGCGCCCCTTTCGTCGGCGCCCACTTGATCTGCCAGAAATCCAGCAAGGTCGTGAGACCTTGGTCGAAATCTTCCGGCTCGGCGAAGGTGATGCGGTACTCTTTCCCCGCGTCCACCTTCTTCAGCAGCCGGCGTATCTTCTGCCGATTGTTGCTGCTGAGCATGGCGAGATACGCGTCCCAGCTTTCCGGAAGATTGACGCGCGGGCAGAGACCGTGGTTCGAGGGATCGTTGACAAACCGGTATTGGATGGGCTTTTCGTTGAAGCGCGTCTTCTCGAACCCGTTCAGGAATTGCCGGCGCCGGCGCTCCGACATCATGAGGTTGTCCATGGTGAAACGGGACCAGATCAGGTTCCGCTTCACATATTCGGAAAAAGCGGGGACGGCCTCGTCCTCGAATTCGGGCCGGCACAGGATCCCCGCATAATCGGAGAAACCCGCGCCCGCGAAGAAGATCTCGTTCGAGAACCCGTTCGTCTTGTCGAACACGGTCTTCATGCGCAACGGCAAGAAGGCTACGTAATGCTCGCTGTTCTCGTCCGGCTTGGCCGCGAGGATGAACCAGATCGAGCGGTATGTGTTGAACCAGTCCGCGAGCCACTGCCAAGTCAGGAAGAAATGGGCTTCGGGATCGGCGTCACAGACCGAATCCCAATCGTCGCGGAGGGCCTTGAACCCGTCCCAACCTTCTATGTACTCGATGTGCATCGGTTCGCGCCCCTTGCACAATTCCTTGTCGTGAAAAGCGCTGTGACCGTTCTATAGCAAAAACCGGAAGCAAAAACGGGACCAATTTCCCCAAATAGCTGAATTCACAGCGAGTCGCCAGCCCCTTCTGCTTGCTGACGACGGCAGGTGTAAAGTCCGCCGACGGTTAAAGCGGCCGCCATCGACGCGCGCGGCCGGCGCCGGTATGGTGCCGACGCGATGACCGAGGCACCGGACGAAGCCGAGATTCTGCGCCGCGCGCGGGCGCTGCTGCCGCTGCTGCGGGACCGCGCGGCCGAGACCGAGCGGCTGCGGCGGGTTCCCGATGCGACCAACGACGCGTTCCGGACCGCCGGCTTCTATCGCATCATGCAGCCGCGCCGCCACGGCGGCTTCGAGCTCGATTTCGGCGTGCAGGCGGCGCTCGGCGCGGAGTTGGGGCGCGCGTGCGGATCGGCGTCATGGGTCGCCTCGATCCTTGCCTGCCATGCCTGGATCGCCGGCATGTATCCCGCGGAGGCCCAGGACGAGATCTGGGGCAAGGATCAGGACACGCTGATCTCGAGCTCGTTCCTGGCGGTCGGCGCCAAGGCCGAGCGCGTCGCCGGCGGCTATCGCGTCTCGGGCCGGTGGAAATTCTCGAGCGGCGTCGATCATTGCCGATGGGGGATCGTGCTGCTGCCGATCCCGCCCAAGGCGTGGCTCGCGCTGCTGCCGCTCGATCAATGCCGTATCGAGGACACCTGGCATGCTGTCGGCCTTGCCGGCAGCGGCAGCAACGACATCGTCGCCGAGAACCTGTTCCTCCCCGACCACCGTTTGCTCGACGCCGACAACGCCAAAGGCGGGCCGACGCCGGGAAGCGCCGTCAACGACCATTACACGTTCCGGATGCCGGTGTTCGCGCCGTTGACCTTCTCGATCGTCGGCAACGCGCTGGGCGTCGCGCGCGGCGTCGCGGACACGATCATCGAGCAGTTGCAGGGGCAGACGAGCCGCGCCGGCACCAAGGTCGCCGCGAACCAATCGATCCAGCTCCGCGTCGCCGAAGCGCTCGCCTCGATCGAGGCGGCGCATGGGCTCGTGTTCCGAGACCGCAACGAGATCGTACGCCGCGGCCGCGCCGGCGACACGTTCGCGCTCATCGACCGCGTGCGCTATCGCCGCGACCTGTCATTTGCGGGGCAGCTTTGCGTGCGCGCGGTCGAAGGCCTGTTTCCGATCGTCGGCGCGCAAGGGCTCATGAGCGACCATCCGGTCCAGCGCGGCTGGCGCGACCTGCGCGCCATCACGCATCACATCGCCATGACCTGGGACGTGCAGGGCACCCTGTTCGGCACGGTGATGTTCGGTCTTCCCTGTCCCGATCCGAGGATCTGACCCGCGATGGAGTTCGGCGTCTTCGACCATGTCGACCGCAACGGGATGCCGCTCGACGCGTTCTACGAGATGCGGCTCAAGATCGCCGAGGCCTATGACGACGGCGGCTTCCGCTCCTATCACATCGCCGAGCATCATTCGACGCCCGTCGGCATGGCGCCGTCGCCCGGCATGTTCCTCGCCGCCGTCGCCCAGCGCACGCGGCGGCTGCGCTTCGGGCCGCTCGTCTATCTCCTGCCGCTTTACCACCCGCTGCGGCTCGTCGAGGAGATCTGCATGCTCGACCAGATGAGCCGCGGGCGGCTCGAGCTGGGGGTAGGGCGCGGCGTCTCGCCGATCGAAGTGGGATTTTACGGCGTGAAGCCCGACGACCGCGCGGCGATGCATGCCGAGGCGCTGGCGGTGGTGAAAGCGGGCCTCACGCAGAAAAGCGTCGATTTCTCGGGCCGCTTCTACAAGTTCAGCGCCGTGCCGATGGAGCTCGAACCCTATCAGAAGCCGATGCCGCCGATATGGGTCGGCGTCGAGCGGCCGGACGGCGCCGAACGCGCCGCGCGCGACGAGGCGAACGCCATCACGGCCCATCCGGTCGCCGACGCCAAGCGCCTCTACGACGCCTATCGCGCGGCTTTTGCCGACGCGCATGGCGGAAAGCCGTTGCCTCGGATCGGGCTCGCGCGGTTCATCGTGGTGGCCGAGAGCGACGACGCGGCGCTTGCGGTCGCGCGGCGCGCCTATCCCAAATGGCAGGCGAGCCTGACCCATCTTCCGCGCACCTATGGCGTGCCGACCCAGAACCCGCGCCCGCCGGATTTCGATGCGATCCGCCATGGCGGCCGCGGCATCGCCGGATCGCCGGCGACCGTCGCTGCCGAGCTCAAGGCACAGCTTGCCGAGGCCGGCGCCAATTACTGCGTCGGCCAGTTCGCCTTTGGCGACCAGACGCTGGCCGAGGTGCAACGCACGATCGCGCTTTTCACCCGCGAGGTGATGCCGGCGCTCGCCTGAGACCTACCGCAGCGCCTCGCACGCCTTGGCGATGCGCGAGCAGGCTTCGCGCAGCTCGTCGGCCGAGGTGGCATAGGAGATGCGGAAATGCGGGGCGAGGCCAAACGCCGTGCCCGGCACGACCGCGACGTTGCCGGCTTCGAGCAGATAGGTGCAGAAATCGGTGTCGGTCTCGATCACCTTGCCGTCGGGCGTGCGCCTGCCGATGGCGCCGGCGCACGAGGGATAGACATAGAACGCGCCCTCGGGCTTCGGGCAGTGGATGCCTTTGCAGCGATTGAGGAGGCCGACCACGAGATCGCGCCGCTCTTTGAAGATGGCGGCATTGGGCGCGATGAAATCCTGCGGGCCGTTCAAGGCCTCGACCGCCGCTGCCTGGCTGATCGAGCTGGCATTGGTGGTCGATTGCGACTGCAGCGCCGCCATCGCCTTGATGAGCTCGACCGGGCCGCCGGCATAGCCGATGCGCCAGCCGGTCATGCAATACGCCTTCGACACGCCGTTCAGGGTGAGCGTGCGCGGGAACAATTTCGGCTCGACCTGGGCGATGCTGGTGAAGACGAAATCGTCATAGATGAGGTGCTCGTAGATATCGTCCGCCAGGACATAGACATGCGGGTGGCGCAGCAGCACCTCGGCAAGCGCCTTCAGCTCCGCCGCAGTATAGGCCGCGCCCGTGGGATTGGACGGCGAATTGAGGATGAGCCACTTGGTCTTGTCGGTGATCGCCGCCTCGAGATCCTCGGGCCGCAGCTTGAAGCCGTTATTCTCTGGACAGACGACCGGCACCGGCGTGCCCTCGGCAAGCAGCACGATGTCGGGATAGGAGACCCAATATGGCGCCGGCACGATCACCTCGTCGCCGGGATTGACGGTGGCGAGGAGGGCATTGAACAGCACCTGCTTGCCGCCGGTGCCGACGCTGATCTGGTTCGGCTTGTAGTCGAGCCCGTTCTCGCGCTTGAACTTGGCGCACACCGCTTCTTTCAGCGCCGGGGTGCCGTCGACCTGGGTGTATTTCGTCTCGCCGCGGTCGATCGCGCGCTTGGCCGCATCCTTGATGTTCTGCGGCGTGTCGAAATCGGGCTCGCCCTGGGCGAGGCCGATCACATCGCGGCCCTCGGCCTTCAGCGCCATCGCCTTGTTGGCGATGAAGATGGTGGCCGAGGGTTTGATGCGCAGCAGGCGCTCAGCAATCAAGGACATGGTAGCGACGCTCGGGTTTGAGGGCCGCGTACCTTAGGCAACGCTTCGCTGCGGCGCAACAAGGACCACGGAGGGGCGGCGCGCGGAGGATCAGGCTTTTTCCTGCACATGCGCCTCGAGGAACCACAGCTGCTTGTCGAGCGCGCGCGAGAACGCGGTCAGAAGGTCCGAGGTGTCGACATCGCCCGCCTCGTCCGTTTCGTCGATGCCGGTGCGGACCGACTTGGCGACCGCGGCATAGCGGTCGATCAGCGCGGCAAGGTGGTCCTTGATGGCGTAAATGTCAGTCGGATAAGGCGGCAGGGTCGTGTCCTTGGCGACGACCTGGGTGGTGCCGAGGGCGGTGCCGCCCAGTTGGACCACCCGCTCGGCCATCGTGTCGACGTGATCGTCGATCTCGGTCCGGAAGCCGTCGATCATCTCGTGGATGGCGATGAATTGCGGTCCCTTGAGGTTCCAATGTGCCTGTTTCGTAAGCAAGGCCAGGTCGATCGCGTCGGCGAGCCGCGCGTTGAGCAGACGGATCGAGACATTCTTCGAATTGGAGGAAAGATCGTTCTTGGTCGGATGATTGTGGGTGGCCATGATCGGGGTCCCTCGCGCGGATTGACAGGTTAGATCTGGGATGCCTCCAGCGCCGATGCAACGCCGGCCACCACCGCAGCGATCCGTACCGTGTCCTGAACCGCCGCCGGCGTGATCCCGTTCCGCGTGACGGAGCGCTCGTGCGCCGCGATGCAGGCGGCGCACCCATTGATGGCGGAGACGGCAAGCGCCATCAGCTCGAAATCGTTGCGCTCGATGCCGGGCCGAGCCGTCGCCTTCATGCGCAGGCGCGCCGGCATCGCCTGGTACGTGTCCTTCCCCAGAAGGTCGAGGAAACGGTAATAGACATTGCTCATCCCCATGAGCGACGCAGCGGCCTGCGCCGCCGCAAGCGCCGCGTCGGAAAGATGTGGGCGCGCGGCGGCGGCGATCGCCGTGCGCAACACCGGGTTGCGGGCGGCGATGGCGCTGGCGACCGCGACACCCCACAGCTGCTGCGAGGTGAGGTTCGGCGAGACCAGGACGGCGTCGAGATTGGCCTTCATGTCCGCGGCGAAATCGGGAAGGGCGGCGCGTATCGGCGCGAGCGGATCGGCCACAACCTCGTTGGTCACAAAGAGCCCATCTGCCGCAGCGCGGGCAGGACCCGATCCACCTGCTCGAACGAGCGCCGGACGCCCCCGCCTGCGATCTGCGCATAGACGGCAAGGTCGGCCTGCGGCATGTTGCCGGCAATGCGCGCGAGGTCGCTCATGCGCATGCCCTGGCGCAGCAGATAGCAAAGATAGGTGTGGCGCAGCACCGCCGGCGTGATCTCATGCGGCCGGTCGAGCCCGGCGTCGTACGCCGCGTAAAGCACCCCCCGCGCCACCTCGTCGACCCTGAGCGGCTCGCGGTTGCCGTCATGGAGCAAGGTCGCCGCCGCTTTCGGCCGCGACGCGATAAGGCCACGCAGCGGTTCCTCGAGCCGGAACGTGCGCGGCGATGTGCCCGCGACCCGGATGATGTTGCGGGCAAGGTCGATCACGTCCCAGCGCAACGAGACGAGCTCGTCCGCGCCAAGGCCCATGAGCAAGCCGGCGCAGGCGAGCCGCTGATCGCCGCTGGCGCCGACAAGCGCCGACAACTCCGGGTCGGCAAGCTCGCGCAGCGGCGGTCCCGGCGCCGGCAGCTCGAGCGGCCGAGACGCCGCCGCCAAGGCGGGCGTAACCGGCTCCGGCTGCGCCGAGACCAGCGACGACGGAATCCATGAATGACGCACGGTCAGGCCCGGCGATGGCGCAGGGCCAACCAGGAATTCCCCGAACAGCGCCGCGAACAGGGCGAACACGACCGAGCCCGCGAGGCTGGCCGCCATGTCGCGCTGATAATCGGGCCAGAACGGCTGGTTCGGCGTTGCCGCGGCTTCGAGGATATCGACTTGTGGCGCGCGCTCGCGCGTCGATGCCTGGAGCTGCGTCAGCCGGTCGAGGACATCGCGGTGCAGCGCCTCGACATGGTCGAGATCGAGCTGCATGGATTTGTAGGCGCCGAGATGGGTTGAAAAATCCTGGGCATCGTGCTGTGCCGCCGCGATCTCCTGCCCGAGCTGATCGACCGACGCCTTCGCGCCGGCATAGGCGTCTTGCGCCGCCGCCAGCGTCGCTTGTCGGCTGGTGACGCGCCGCTCGGCGATCTGCTTGTCGAGGTTGGCGAGCCGGGCATTCAACTCCACCGCGTTCGAATCAAGCGCAAGATAGTCCGGTGTGAACTTGCGCTGCATATCCTGCTGCTGCTCGCGCAGCACGGACGCGCGCTGCTCGAGATCGGCAAGCGTCGGGTCGTCCTTGGCGGTCGCCGGCCCGCCGCCTTCGGCGGACGCGCGCCGTGCCGCCTCGAGGTTGCTGGTCGCGGTCGTGAGCTTCGTGTTGGCATCGATCAGCGCGGCATTGAGGCCGTTCACTTTCGCGAGCGTCTCGTTCTCGTTGCGCTCGAGCGAGACGATGTCATAGCGCTTGCGATAATCTTCGAGGATCGCTTGTTTCGCCGCGACGTCGATCGCCAGCGTCTTCTCTTCGTCGATCATGCCGCTCGTCGCGCTTGCCGCGTTCGCGGCATAGATCGTCGCGACGTGCTGACGATAGGTGTCCATCACCCCGTTGACGAGGCGGGCGAGAAAGGGCGCATCGGTCCCCTGCGCCGACAGATTCACGACTTCCGTGCCCTCGATCGGCTCGGCGGTCAGCAGTTTCTGCACGCCGGCGACGGCATCGGAGCCAAGATTGGGCAGTTCGCCCCGGGTGCGGAGCTGGTTCACCACCTGCGCGAGCAGCGGGCGGCTCGTCAGGACCTGCACTTCGGTCAGGAACGAGGACGATTGGGCCTGCTTCGCGGCATCATCGCTCTGGGTCCGGATCGTCGGCGGATCGGTTTCCGGCATCGCCGGCAGCTCCGGCGTCGCCGCCGGCGTAATCTGCAGCCGCGCATTGGCGCGGTATTCCGGCGGACGCGTGTAGACATAGGCAAGGCTCGCCGCCGCAGCGACGAGGAATGCGACCGTGAATACCAGGACGCGGCGCCGTGACGGCCGCGTCGGGACTTCTACGAATGCCATGGCTCTCCCGAGGAAATTATATCGGCCAAGCCGCGCGTTTCCCAGGTCGGCCGGACGCGAAGTGACGTGACCTTTTGGCGATGCCGGTCCGGCCGCTCCGAAATGGCTGTGGCGCCGGCCTTTCCGTTATCCGGGACCGAGGCCCGCATGAAATTCTCCTGTGATTGGAAGCACTTGGCGTTTTCCAAAAATAATTAAACGACACGGTAGCGTTTCCAGGGACATCTTGCATATAGTATGCAGGGACAGCGACGAAGGGGTCGCGCCCGCGAGCCCAAGGAGGGCGTCATGTCGAAATTCCGCACCGCCTTTATCGGCACCGCAGCCGCCATCGCGCTTGCCGCCATGCCTTTGACCCAGGCTTCGGCGCATGGATGGCACCGGGGTCCCGGCGTGTTCTTCGGTTTGGCTGCCGCTGGCGCCGCCGTTGGCGTCGCCGCCGCCACTTTGCTGACGGCGCCGGTCGCGATCGCCGCCGCGCCGTTCCAGGCGCCCGCCTATTACCCGCCGCCGGCGCCCGCCTATTATCCTCCCCCGGCGCCGGCTTACGGCTACCCGCCGCCGGCCTATGCCTACCCGCCCGGCTACTACCCCCAATAATGGCTTGAGATCGACCAGTCCAACTGCGAGAACGCGAGAGGCGGGCGGGCCGCGGCGTGGCGGCCGCCCGTCGCGCCTTGCGGCTGCCCAACTGGGAGAGACGATTCTCGACGCCGCCACCGAGCTGTTCCTGTCGGACGGGTATGGCGTCACCAGCATCGAGTCGATCGCAAAGCGCGCCGGCATCTCGAAGCGCACCTTCTATAGCCGCTATCGTGACAAGGCCGCGCTTTTCGGCGCGGTGGTGCACCGCGTCGTCGAGCGGTTGCGCCCGGCCGCCGATACGCCGCTGTTCGAAGGCGGCGCGCTCGAAGAGACGCTGGTCGGGCTCGCGCGCTATATCCTGCGCGCGGCGCTCACGCCCGACGCGCTCGCCCTCCACCGCGTGATCCTGGCCGAAGCGTCGCGGTTTCCCGAGCTCGCCGCGATCGTGAACGAGCAAGGGGGACGAAGCGAGGCGGTGGACGGCATCTCAACGCTGCTTCAGCGTGCCCTCGATCCGCCGCCTGCGAACGCATCCTTCGCCGCCGCGCAATTCCTTCAGATGGTGGTGTCGCTGCCGCAACGGCGCGCCCACGGGCTTGGCACGCCAATGACCCCGACCGAGCTCGACGTCTGGGCGCGCGACACCGTCACCCTGTTCCTCAACGGCGTGCGGCGCGGCCCCAAAATCTAGGGTCGGCCGCGCGCCAGCATCACGTCGGCGGAGACAGCCAGCGAAACCGTCGCGTCGCCCGCCTGCGCGGTGGGCGGCGGGGCCGCGGGCACGGCGGCAAGCGCCATGGCAAAGCGCGGAAAGGGGACCGGGTTGGTGGAAGCGTTGGCGTTGCCGACCGTCAGATCCTCGAAATGGTCGACCTGCATGCCGAGGTCGCGCGCGACCTCGTCCGCGCGCGCCTTGAGCGCGTCGAGCGCCGCCGCGGTCAAGGCGCTTTGCGTATTCGCCAAGGTCTCGCGCGCCAGGAAGAACTGCATCTCCGAGACCAGCAGCCCGTCGCCTTGAAGCTGACCCACCAGGGTCAAAAGGCCGCCGAAATCGGCCGATGTCAGGATCAGCGACTGATCCGCCTGCCAAACCTGCTTGTTCGCGACGCTGTAATCGCGATTGACCGTGTAGGCGCCGGTCTCCGCCATGGTGTCGGCATGGGTCTTCGCCTTGGCGAGCGCCGCCTCCATGCGGCGGTTCACCTCGGCCTGGACCTGGCGCGCGTCATTGCCTTTGATCTCGACCCGCAATTCGGCGCGCAGCCGGTCGGGCGGGACCATGCGCGTCGCCTGCTGCATCAGATGGATCTTGGTCATTCCCGGCATTGGCGGCGGGGGCGGCGGCTCCTGCGCCGCGGCGCCAAGCATCGTCGGCAGCAAGAGGCCCGATGCGACGAGAAGACTTGCAAGGCGCATGACCCACCTCCATGACGCCCTCAGTGGCGCCAGCGGCCACGTTAGCTAAACTATATGGCAAAACGGGGGAAAGACCTGGACATGAACAAGGATCGCGTCACGGGGCCGGTCGGCTGGCGGCGCTGGTACATGGTGTGCGTGCTGACCCTTCTTTACATCTTCGCCTTCATCGACCGGCAGTCGCTGGTGCTTCTCGTCGGCCCGATCAAGCAGGATCTGGGCATGACCGACACGCAGATGAGCCTGCTTCTGGGCGGGTCGTTCGCGACCTTCTATGGCGTGCTGGGGCTGCCGGCCGGATATCTCGTCGACCGCGTGTCGCGGCGCGGCATCATCGGCGTCGGCGTCGTGCTGTGGTCGGCGATGACCTTGAGCTGCGGCATGGCGCGCAATTACGCCGAGCTGTTCCTTGGCCGCTGCGGCGTCGGCATCGGCGAGGCCGCGATCACGCCCGCATCCTATTCCCTCATCCGGGACAGCTTCCCGCCGGACCGGCGCGCCCGCGCGTTCGCGCTGTTCTCCTCGGCGGGCTTCATCGGCCAGGCCTCGGCGGTCATCCTGACCGGCCTCATGATCGGCTACATCGCATCGGGCGGGCTGCGCGGCGTGCCGTTCCTCGGCGGCCTCAGGACCTGGCAGGCGGTGCTGGTGATCGTCGGCGCGGTCGGGTTCCCGCTGGCGCTTCTGACCCTTACCTTCCGCGAGCCGTTGCGGCTGGCGACCGGCTCGGGCGAGAACGCCGGCGTCTCGTTCGGCGAGGCGTTGGCGCATCTGCGCGAGCATTGGCGGGCCTATCTGCCGCTCACCGTGTTCTCGACCTGCTATTACGCCCAGGCCTCGAGCTACGGCGTCTGGATGGCGACGGTGATCGCCCGCACCTGGGGGCTGAAGCCGCAACAGATCGGTCCCATGTTCGGCGGCGAGCTTCTGGTCCTGGCCCCGATCGGCGCGTGGCTCGGCGGCGCCGCCATCGACCGGCTCACGCGGCGGGGCCGCGCCGATGCCGCGCCCACGGTGGGATTCTGGACCACGCTGTTCTTCATCCCGCTGGTGATCGCGCCGCCGATCGTGCCGCAATTGAACCAGATGTGGGCGACGCTGGGCGTCTCTCTGCTGCTGGCGGGATGCTACTACCCGGTCTCGGCGAGCCTGCTGGCGCAGCTCACGCCGCAGCGCCTCATGGGCAAGGTCACGTCGATCTATCTCCTGGTGTTCACGCTTTTGGGGCTCGGCGCGGGGCCGACCTTCGTCGCCGCGATCTCGGATCGCCTTTTCGCCGGCCCGCAGGCGATCGGCTACGCGCTCGGCACCGCCTCGGCGATCCTCATCGGCACCGCGATGGTGATGGCCGTGGTGCTGCTGATCGCGAGCCGGCGCGGACGTTTTGCCATGGCGTGATCTGGCGCCGGCGCGCCTTCTTGCCTATCTTGAGGCGATGCCGATCCTGACCGAGGCGCGCCCGCGCGACGACGTCGCCAGGCGCTTCATTCCCCAATCCGACTTCCGCCCTGCAGGCGACCAGCCGCAGGCGATCGCGGCGCTCGTCGAGGGCGTCACCCAGGGCGAGCGCGAGCAGGTGCTGCTGGGCGTCACGGGATCGGGCAAGACCTTCACCATGGCCCACGTGATCGCCGCGACGCAGCGTCCGGCGCTCATCCTCGCGCCCAACAAGACCTTGGCGGCGCAGCTCTATGGCGAGATGCGGAGCTTCTTCCCCGACAACGCGGTCGAGTATTTCGTCTCCTATTACGACTATTACCAGCCGGAAGCCTACGTCCCGCGCACCGATACCTATATCGAGAAGGAATCCTCGATCAACGAGCAGATCGACCGGATGCGCCACGCGGCGACGCGCGCGATCCTCGAGCGCCGCGACACCATCATCGTCGCCTCGGTCTCGTGCATCTATGGCATCGGCTCGGTCGAGACCTATTCCGAGATGACGGTGAGCTTG
Source organism: Allostellaceae bacterium (assembly GCA_035509095.1). GTDB lineage: Bacteria > Pseudomonadota > Alphaproteobacteria > ATCC43930 > CGMCC-115725 > DATJLY01. The sequence goes on from DATJLY010000191.1 coordinate 12,229, forward strand.
CGGGCCGGCCAGCGCGTCGACCGCACGAAGGTCCTGGCGCAGTTCGTCGAGCTGCAATATCGCCGCAACGACCAGGCCTTTCAGCGCGGCACGTTCCGCGTGCGCGGCGACACGATCGAGCTGTTCCCCGCGCATTACGAGGACCGGGCGTGGCGCCTGTCGCTCTTCGGCGACGAGCTCGAGGCGATCCACGAGTTCGATCCGCTGACCGGCGAGAAGACCGCTGCGCTCGAAGAAGTGAAAATCTATCCCAACAGCCATTACGTGACGCCGAAGCCCACGCTCAATCAGGCGATCGAGGAGATCAAGCGCGACCTCAAGGTCCGGCTCGGCGAATTCGAGGCGCAAGGCAAGCTCTTGGAGCTGCAGCGGCTCGAGCAGCGCACGCGGTTCGACATCGAGATGATGGCGGCGACCGGAAGCTGCGCCGGGATCGAGAATTATTCCCGCTATCTGACCGGGCGCCGGCCGGGCGAGCCGCCGCCGACGCTGATCGAATATCTCCCGTCCGACGCGCTCATGTTCATCGACGAGAGCCACGTGACCATTCCGCAGATCGGCGGCATGTACCGGGGCGACTTCGCGCGCAAGTTCACGCTTTCCGAATTTGGGTTCCGGCTGCCCTCCTGCATCGACAACCGGCCGCTCAAATTCGAGGAATGGGACGCGATGCGGGGACAGACCGTGTGCGTCTCGGCGACGCCCGGCCCATGGGAATTGGAGCGCACCGGCGGCGTGTTCGTCGAACAGGTGGTGCGGCCCACGGGGCTCGTCGATCCGTCGCCGATCGTGCGGCCGGTCGAGCGGCAGGTCGATGATCTGATGGAGGAATGCCGCGGCTGCGCCAAACGGGGACAGCGGGTCCTGGTGACGACGCTCACCAAGAAGATGGCGGAAGCGCTCACCGAATATTTCCACGAGAACGGCCTGCGCGTGCGGTACATGCATTCCGATGTCGACACGCTCGAGCGGATCGAGATCATCCGCGATCTGCGCCTGGGGGTGTTCGACATCCTGGTCGGCATCAATCTGCTGCGCGAAGGGCTCGACATTCCCGAATGCGCGCTGGTCGCGATCCTCGACGCGGACAAGGAAGGTTATCTGCGCTCGCGCACGGCGCTCATCCAGACCATCGGGCGCGCGGCGCGCAACATCGAGGCCCGCGCCATCCTTTATGCCGACCGCGTGACCGACAGCATGCGCGCCGCGATGGACGAGACCAACCGCCGGCGGGAAAAGCAGGAGGCTTACAACCGCGAGAACGGCATCACGCCGGAAAGCGTGAAGCGCGGCATCGCCGACATCCTCGAAAGCGTCTACGAGAATGACCGCGTCACGGTCTCGACCGGCGTCGATGCGGCGCTCCATTACCAGGGCTCGAACCTGCAGGCGGTCCTCGCCGATCTCGAGAAGCGCATGCGCGCGGCGGCGGCCGATCTCGAATTCGAAGAGGCGGCGCGTCTGCGCGACGAGATCCAGCGGCTCGAGCAGATGGATCTGGGCCTGACGCCCACCGGCGGCCCGCGGCCCCAGGGCCGCTCGCAAAGCGGGCGCGCCGGCACCTCGGCGAAGCAAATGGCCCGCTCCAAGGCGCGGCGGCGCCGCGGACCGTGAGCGACGCCGCGTCCAGCACGCCCAAAGCGGCGCTCGTCACCGGCGCGGCGCACCGGATCGGGCGCGCCATCACGCTTGGTCTTGCCGCCGACGGCTGGGCGGTCGCGGTGCATCACCATCGCTCGCGGGACGCGGCCGAGGCGCTCGTCGCCGACATCACGCGCGGCGGCGGCCGCGCCGTCGCGCTTGCCTGCGACCTCACCCGCGAGGCCGAGACCGTCGGTCTGATCCCGGCCGCGGTGGCGGCGCTGGGTCCGATCGGCTGTCTCGTCAACAATGCGTCGGTGTTCGAGCGCGACGGGGCGATGGACGTGACCCGCGAAAGCTGGGACCGGCACATCGAATCGAACCTGCGCGCGCCCTTCGTCCTGATGCAACGCTTCGCCGCGGCGCTGCCGGCGGACCGGACCGGCGCGATCGTCAATCTGCTCGACGAGCGGGTGTGGAAGCTGACCCCCCACTTCATCTCCTACACCCTCAGCAAGGCCGGCTTGTGGACTCTGACCCGTACGATGGCCCTCGCGCTAGCGCCCCGCATCAGGGTAAACGGCATCGGCCCCGGCCCCACTCTCCCGAGCCCGCGTCAGAGCGAGGAAGAGTTCCAACGCCAGTGGCACGCGATGCCACTGGGCCGCGGAACCGCGCCCGAGGAGATCGCCGCCGCGGTGCGTTTCATCCTGGCCGCGCCGGCCATGACCGGGCAGATGATCGCGCTCGATGGCGGCCAGCATTTGGGGTGGGCACAAAGCGCCGGAAATGCGCCTCCGGAATAGCGTGGGATTGCACAAAACCAGCAAATATGGGGCTTTCCGGCATCGCCGCCGCGTGAACTTGTCAACAGGAGGCACGGCCGGAGGCGAATCGGGGTTTAATTACCTTGTGTTAAGGTCGGATTACACTGCGTTTACAAAGCCATCCGTAGATTCGAAGGAATATCAGATAGTTAGCATTTTTGCCTAAATTTTGACCAAAGACGGGAAATCCGCGTCATATCGCAGGACAGACCCTTGCCAAGCGGGGTTGCCAACAAGGTTATGCACAGCCTCCGTGGATATCGGCGCCGGTTGACCGGGCGTCACGGCGGCGCCAAGTGAAGGCGTGATGAGCGATCTCGACAGCGACGCGGAATCGGCCCCCGAGGCAGAGATTGCGGCCGCCGGAACGCTCGCGCGCGGCATCGCCGTCATCAAGGACGCGCTGAGGACGATGCCGGCAAGCCCCGGCGTCTATCGCATGCTCAATGCCAAGGGCGACGCGCTCTATGTCGGCAAGGCCCGAAACCTCCGAAACCGGGTCGTGAACTACACCCATGGGGCGAACCTGTCGAACCGGCTGCTGCGCATGGTGGCCGAGACCCATGCCGTCGAAGTGGTGGTCACCCATACCGAGGTCGAGGCGCTGCTGCTCGAGTGCAACCTCATCAAGCGGCTCATGCCGCGCTACAACGTGCTGCTTCGCGACGACAAGTCGTTTCCCTATATCCATCTCACCGGCGGGCGCGATTTTCCGCAGATCACGAAGCATCGCGGCGCCCTTACCGAGGCCGGCGACTATTTCGGCCCGTTCGCCAATGCCGGCGCGGTCAACCGCACCTTGATCGCGTTGCAGCGGGCGTTCCTGCTGCGCTCGTGCAATGACAGCGTGTTCCAGGGCCGCACCCGGCCGTGCCTTCTCTTTCAGATCAAGCGGTGCAGCGGGCCCTGCGTCGGCCGCATCGACAAGGAGGGCTATGAACACCTCCTCGACGAGGCGCGGGCGTTCCTCTCCGGACGGAGCAAGTCGGTGCAGGCGCAGCTCGCGCAACGCATGCAGGATCTGTCCGACCGGCTCCAATTCGAAAGCGCGGCAATGCTGCGCGACCGCATCCGCGCGTTGACCCAGGTCCAAGGGCACCAGGACATCAATGTCGAGTCCCTGGGCGATGCCGACGTGATCGCCGCGCACCAGGCGGGTGGGCACACCGCGATTCAGGTGTTCTTCTTCCGCGGCGGCCAGAATTGGGGCAACCGTGCCTATTTCCCGAGCCACGACCGGCAGCTCGGCATCGACGAGGTGCTGGCCGCGTTCATCGGCCAGTTCTACGACGACAAGCCGGTGCCGAGGACGGTGCTGACGAGCCACGTGCCAACCGACCGCGATCTGCTGGTCGAGGCGCTCGGGACGCGCGCGGGTCGTGGCGTCGACCTGGCGACGCCGCGTCGCGGCGACAAGCTGAAGCTCGTCGAGCACGCGCTCATCAATGCGCGCGAGGCGCTGGCGCGCAAGCTCGCCGAAAGCTCGACTCAGGCGAAGCTCCTCGCCGGGGTTGCCGAGACATTCGGTCTCGACGCGCCGCCCCAGCGCATCGAGGTCTATGACAACAGCCACATCCAGGGCCGCTATCCGGTGGGCGCAATGATCGTGGCCGGCCCCGAAGGCTTCATCAAGGCGGCCTATCGGAAATTCAACATCCGCGGCGAGCGTCACGCCGAGACGCCGCTCGAAGCGGCGATCGACGCGGCGACCGGCGGAGAGGCGGGTGGCGACGACTATGCCATGATGGCCGAGGTGATGGGCCGGCGCTT
>DATJLY010000192.1:0-2385 GCA_035509095.1 Allostellaceae bacterium
AGGCGGTGCAGCTCGACCCGGTCGACATGCACGCGCATCGCTGCCTTGCCTGGGCGCATGTGATGGCAAAGCAGTATGGGCAGGCGGAATTGCACATCCGCACCGCCTATGAGCTGAACCCGAGCGATTCCTGGACCGCGATCTCGGCCGCGCTGTTGTTCGCGTTCTGCGGCAAGACCAAGGAAGCGTCCGAGCTTGGCCAGCTGGCGCTCGACATGACGCTGTCGCCAAGCCGCACCCATTGGGCCTATCAGGCCGACATCGCATTCCTTGGCGGCGATTATGCGGCGGCGGTCGAGGCGGCGGACCGGGCCCAGGACGTGCTGTGGGGCGTCGCCGCCTGGCGGACCGCGGCGCTTGCGCATCTCGGACGCACCGCGGAAGCAGCGGCCGAAGGCGCCCGGTTCCTGGCCCGCGTGCGCGCGAACTGGTTCGGTCCCGAGCCCGCGACCGACGAAGCGATCGTCGAGTGGCTACTCCACCTCTATCCGATCCGGCGGCGCGAGGATTGGGAACGGCTTCGTAGCGGGCTCAGCGCGGCCGGGCTTCCGACCGGCAGCATCGGCCATGTCGGATGAGCGTCAGCAGCATTCCTGGATCGAATACTCGCCGACGCGCATGATCCCGAAATTCTGCGCATCGGTCAGAGTCATGGGCGACCTTGGCACCCAGCCCCAAGCCTCGTCGTACCATTGCGGCATCAGGGTGTAGGGGCCGGCCTTTATTTGCGCGAATTTCGCGGCAAGCATGGTCTTGCTGGGAATGGCGATGACCAGCGCCGCCGTGGGATCGTCCTCGTAGTCGACGACCGTCACAATCCTGTCATCCGTGCCGTCGACGATCGCATGGACGCCGGCCCCGGTCAGCTGATCCTTCAGTTGCCATACCGTGGTTGGACGTACCGAGCCGTTGATCCAGCTCATGACCAGATTGCCCCAATTCAACCAGCTCGCTTTGTCATTCGAATTGATCGAGATGCGCATGTTGGGTCTCCTATAGGTCGGCATTCGGGCTCGCGAACGACCGCCCTTTATTGTAAGAGTCGTGAATCCCGCGTGAGTCGGAGATGGTGGACGAGCAAAACCCCCTTGCCGTGCGCCTGGAAGCAGCGGCGTCGGCATTGGAAGCCGACCTCGGGCCTGCTGGCCTGCGCCCGGACGAGCGAAGCTTACTCCACTCGCTCGGCTATGACGATGACAAGCGGACCCGAAATGGGGACCGGGCGCGGATGCTGCGCGCGGCCGCCAAGTTCCGCCGCCTGTTCCGTCTCGGCGTTCCCGACGCGCCCGGTGTCACGTTCTTCGGCGGCGAGGCCGATCCGGCGATTCTCGGCGCGCGGCACAAGGGCGCGGCGCTCGGCAATCTGGCGGGCTCGGGCCTCACGACCGAGCGCGCGTTCGAGGCGTGCGTCGGCGAGGGGATCGAGTATCTGAGTCAGTTCGTCGATGACAACGATCCGGTGGAGCGGGGCATGCTCGGGCGGTATGCCGGCGCTTATGACGAGGCGACGCGACGCTTCGTCTCGGCGGTGTTGGCGGACGCACGCGATGACGTTTCCTGGATTCCGGCACGGCGGCTCGCCGATGGCGGGACCGCGTGGTTTCCGCTGGATCTGTGCCTGCGCCGCCCGCAAACCGAGCAGGATCTTTCGCCGCCGCTGAAGCTCAGCACGGGATGCGCGGCGGGCCCGACCATCGAGGCGGCAACGTTGCGCGCGGCGCTTGAACTTATCGAGCGCGACGCGGTGGCGCTGTGGTGGCGGGGCGGCCGCCGCGGACGCGCGATCGCGCCGGACAGCGAGGCCGGACGCGCCGCCGCCGATCTGCTGGACGGCGCGAGGCTTGGCAGTGACGAGCGGCGGACCTGGCTCCTCGACATCACGACCGACGTCGCGGTTCCGGCCGTCGCCGCGCTTTCCACGCGCGCGGACGGGTATGGGTTCGCGTTCGGCCTCGCGGCGCGGCTCAGCCTTGCGGAAGCCGCACCCGCCGCCCTGTTCGAGCTGTTCCAGGTGGAGCTTGGCCAGCATGTGGTGGCGGCGAAGCGGCAGGAATCCGGCGACGAGGCCCTCAACGACACCGATCGCCGGCAATTGCGGCGCGCCACCCTGTTCGATACAAGCGACTGCGCGTTGCTGCGGCCCGACGGCGGCGCCGACGCGCTTTCGTCGATCGAGGCGGAGGGCCCGGCGGCAGGGCTCGCTCACGTGCTGGGGCGGTTCGAGGCGCTCGGCATCGCCGCCTACGCCATCGACCTGACGCGGCGCGCGCTGGGCGTGCCGGTGGTGCGCGTCCTCGCGCCCGGGCTTCAGCTGGAGCCGTGTCAGATCGTCGGCCCGCGCCTGGCCAGACTCATCAGCGAAACCGGCGGCGGCGCGCTTCACAC
>DATJLY010000193.1:0-2486 GCA_035509095.1 Allostellaceae bacterium
GCGCTCGGCGCCGAGGGCATCAACATGGGCACCCGCTTCATGTGCACGAAGGAAAGCCCGATCCACCAGCTCATCAAGGAGAAGATCGTCGCCAACGACGAGCGTGAGACCGAGCTGATCTTCCGCACCATGCGCAACACCTCGCGTGTCGCCAGGAACGCCGTTTCGACCAAGGTGGTCGCGATGGAGAAGGAAGGTGCAACCTTCGAGCAGGTGCGTGAGCTCGTGGCCGGAGCGCGCGGCAAGATGGTGTATGCAACGGGCGATGCCGACGAAGGCATCTGGTCCGCCGGTCAGGCGCAGGGCCTGATTCACGACATCCCGAGCTGCGCCGAGCTCGTTTCCCGCATCGTGCGCGAGGCGGAAGCGATCATCGACAGCCGACTCGGTGGTATGAGAGGGTCCGCGCACCGCGAGGCGGCGGAATAGCCGACACCGTTCAATCGTTCGAGAGTTGATCCCATGAAGGCCTATGTCTACGGGGCGAATGGCCCCGCTATCACCGATGCTCCCCAGCCGACGCCGAAAGGCGCGCAGGTCCTGGTCAAGGTCCACGCCTGCGGCCTCAACCGCGCCGATCTCGGCATGACCAAGGGCCATGCGCATGGCAGTCGTGGCGGCGTCGGCACCGTGCTCGGCATGGAATGGGCCGGCGAGGTCGCTGCCCTCGGCCCTGACGCAAAAGGTGTCGCGGTCGGTGATCGCATCATGGGCTCGGGCGGAGCGGCGCTTGCCGAATACACGCTGGCCGATCCCGGCCGCATCTTTCGTACCCCTTCCAACATGAACTTCGACGAGGCAGCCACCCTGCCCGTCGCGCTCACCACCATGCACAATGCCGTCGTAACCAACGGCGCGCTGCAGCCAGGGCAATCCGTCCTCATCCAGGGCGCAAGCTCCGGCGTCGGGCTGATGGCGATGCAGATCGCGAAGCTCAAGGGCGCGCGGCTCGTGGTCGGCTCCTCGACCGATGCGACGCGCCGCGGGCGGCTGAAGGAATTCGGCGCCGATCTTGCGATCGATTCCTCCGATCCCGACTGGGTCAAGCAGGTGCTTACCGCGACCAATGGCGAGGGCGTCGACCTCATCGTCGATCAGGTCTCCGGCAAGGTCGCGAACCAGAACCTGGCTGCAACAAAGATCAAGGGTCGCATCGTCAATGTCGGCCGGCTCGGCGGCACCCATGCCGATTTCAATTTCGATCTGCATGCGGCGCGTCGCATCAACTATATCGGCGTCACCTTCCGAACTCGCACGCCCGAGGAGATCGCCGAGATCTTCGACGAGGTAAGAAAAGACATCTGGGGCGCGGTTGAGAGCCGCAAGCTGCAGCTGCCGATCGACAAGGTGTTCAAGTTCGACGATATCGCCGCGGCGTTCGCGCATATGGAAGCCAACAAGCATCTCGGCAAGATCGTCGTGACGCTTTGACGTCGACCTAGAATCGGAACCATTCGCAACAAGCCGAACGAAGCTGTGGTCGGGCGCAGAACGGCGCCCGATGCGCGCTTTCATGTTGAGGGACGGGCTGATAAACCGCCGGCCATGATCGAGGTCCTCTCTCCCAACAAATCCCGCGTTGCCGCGATCTCGGTATTTGCCAGCGCGGGCATGGCCGTGGCGAAATTCGCGGTCGGCATCGCGATCGGGTCGCTGGCGCTGATCTCGGAGGCTCTGCACTCCTCCGTCGACCTCGTCGCGACCATCATCACCTGGATGGTGGTTCGCGTCTCCGACCGTCCGGCCGATGCGGAGCATCATTATGGCCACGGCAAGCTCGAGAGCGTCTCCGCGCTTGGCATCATTGCCCTGCTCTACGTGCTCGCCGGCGGCATCCTGGTCGAGGCCTACAGCCGTCTTCGCGAAGGCGCTCCACCGCCGCTGATCTCGACCATTCCTTTCGTGGTCCTGCTGGTCGACATCGGCGTCAATCTCTGGCGGGCGCGCGCGCTGCATCGCGCGGCGCACGCGACTCACAGCCAGGCGCTCGCCGCCGATGCCCTGCACTTTGCTTCCGACGTGGCCGGCTCGGTCGCCGTTATCATCGGGCTCATGCTGTCCGCATTCGGCTTCCATTGGGGCGATGCCGCCGCCGCCGCTGCCGTGGCGGTGATGATCGCCGCGCTCGGCCTGAGGCTGGCGCGCTCCACGGTGGAGACGCTGGTCGATCGAGCGCCGGAGGGCGTCGCCGAGCGCGTCACGGCTGCCATCGCCGCCGTGCCCGGCGTGGTCGACGTCGATCGGCTGCGGGCGCGGATGGTCGGCGCCACTTATTTCATCGACGCCGTCGTCCGCGTGCCGCGCACGCTGCCGATCGACCGCGTCGAGGAGATCAAGCGGCGGGCGCAGGCCTCCGTCGCCAGGGCGCTCGGCGACGCCGATCTCACCTTTACCGCCGTGCCGGTCGCACTGAGCAATGAAAGCGTACGCGAGCGCATCATGGTGATCGCACGCAACACCGGGCTCGCGATCCATCACGTGACCGT
>DATJLY010000194.1:0-7768 GCA_035509095.1 Allostellaceae bacterium
GGTCGTGCCCGGGCGCCATCGCCTGGCAAATGCGCCCATCGGCGTGCCGCGCCCAGCCGACATGCCAGCGATCCAGGCGGCGGATCGCGTCGGGACCGGTCTCGCACAGGATGTGCGCAAGCCGCTCGTCGCACAGCCCGCGGCCGGCCCGGATCGTGTCCGCCAGATGGTCCTGCCAGCGGTCGGGCACTTCATCGCCCAGGGCCACCGCGACGGTCATCTGCGCCATCACCGTGGCGCCGCCGCGGCCAATCAGACTGCGGTCGACCATGAGCACGCGCGCATCGGCCTCGTCCGCCGCGATCGCCGCCGACATGCCGGCGGCGCCCGAGCCGATCACCAGCACGTCGGTCGAAAGCCTCGTCACCTCGCCAGTCGTCACGCGTCCCATCCGGTTCTATACTCGCGCGCGAGTATAGCGATTATGACGCCCTTCGAGTTGGCCGAACCGAAGAGTCTGCGCGAAGCGATCGGGCTACTCGATCGCGACGACCCGGCCGTGCGCCCGATCGCCGGCGGCACCGCGCTGATGCTGATGATGAAGGCCGGGCTGTTCCGGCCGATCCGGCTCGTCAGCCTGCGCTCGATCGAGCCGCGCTATGCCCGCATCGAGGCGGAAACGGACGGTGCACTCCGCATCGGCGCCATGGCGACGCTGGCCTCGCTCGAGCATTCCGAGGCGGTCCGCACCCATGCCCCGGTGGTGACCCGCGCCTTGCGCACGCTCGCGAATGTGCGGGTCCGGAACCAGGCGACGGTCGGCGGCAACCTCGCCCACGCCGATCCTCATCTCGACCTGCCTCCGGTCTGGATCGCGCTGGGGGCAAGCCTTTGGATTGCGGGACCGGGCGACGAGCGCGAGATTCCGGTCGAGGATCTCTTCGCCGGATACTACGAGACCGTCCTGCGGCACGACGAGGTGATCGCCGAAATGGTCGTGCCGTCGCAGCGCGGCCGCAGCGCGGCCTATCTCAAATGCGCGACCCGCTCGGCCGACGACTGGCCCTCGCTCGGCATCGCCGTGTCGCTGACGCTCGCGGATGAGACGATCGTCACCTGCCGCCTGGCGCTCGGCGCCGCGACGTCGACGCCGGTGCGGCTGCACCAGGCGGAGGCGGCGCTTGCCGGGTCTCGGCCCGACGACGCGGCCTTGGCGCGCGCGGGCGACGCAGCCGTGGCGGAAGCGGAGATCGTGTCCGACGACCGCGGCTCGGCGGCCTATAAGAAGCATCTCCTGCGCGTTTATCTCGCGCGCGCGGTCAAAGCAGCGATGGGGAGCGCGTGATGGCGGCAAAGCTGATGCCGGCCGGGCAGGTCGGACGGTCGGTGCAGCGCCTCGAAAGCCGCGCCAAGGTCACGGGCGCGGCGGAATACGTGCATAATCTGCACCTGCCGGGGATGCTCCACGGCAAGATCCATCGCAGCACCCGGCCGCACGCGCGCATCGTCCGGATCGACACGGCGCGGGCGCAGGCCCTGCCCGGCGTCCACCGCATCATCACGATCGACGATGTCCGCGCCGTCATTCCCAATCCCTATTACGGACCCGCCTTTCACGATCAGCCCATCCTCGCCGACGGCAAGGTGCGGTTTGCGGGCGAGCCCGTCGCCGTGGCCCTTGCCGAAGACCGGCATGTGGCCGAGGAAGCGGCCGCGCTGATCGAGGTCGACTATGAGGAGCTCCCCGCCGTCTATGACGAGGTCGAGGCGACGAAGTCTTCGGCCATCGTGCACGAAGTGCTGAAGCCCGCCGGCACGTTCCCCGACCTGAAACATCTCGATGGCCGGCGCGACACCAACATCGCGCTCGATTTCCACCTGGTCCGCGGCGACGCCGATCAGGGCTTCGCCGCGTCGGACCATGTGTTCGAGCATGTCTTCCGGACCCAGCAGACGATGCACACGCCGCTCGAGCCGTTCGTGTCGGCAGCCGATGCGAGCGCCGATCGGATCACGATCCATACCGCCTCGCAGGGGCCATCCTTCGTGCGCATCGAGATTGCACGGCTTCTCGGATGGCCGGAGAACCGCGTGCGGGTCAAGGTGCCCTATCTCGGCGGCGGCTTCGGGGCGAAGCTCTACATCAAGCTCGAGGCGCTGGTCGCCGCGCTGTCGCTGATCGTGCGCCGGCCGGTGAAGATTTCGCTGACCATGGAGGAGCAGTTCTTCACCATCACCAAGCATCCGGCCACGGTCCGCATCAAGAGCGGCGTCACGAAAGACGGCCGTATCCTCGCACGCCGCGCCGAAGTGTGGTGGAACGGCGGCGCCTATGCCGATGTCGGGCCGCGCGTCACGCAGAAATCCGGCTTCACCGCCGCCGGCCCTTACGATATCGAGCACGTGCTGCTCGATTCCTACGCGGTTTACACCAACCGCCCGCCGGCCGGCGCGCTTCGCGGGTTCGGCGTGCCGCAGCTCGCCTGGGCCTACGAGAGCCACACCGATCTCATCGCCCGCGCGCTGGGCCAAAGCCCGCTGGCGTTTCGGCGCAGGAACATCCTGCGCGACGGGCGGGTGCAGGCGACCGGCACGGTGATGCACGACACGCCGATCGACGCCGTGCTCGACCGGCTCAACGAGCGGATGGGGCTCGAGCGAGCCTATGATCATGGCAGCGGCAGCCTGCGGCGGGGCCGCGGCATCGCGATCGGCCTCAAGGCCTCGATCGCCCCCACGACCTCGGTCGCGATGGTCAATCTCTACGGAGATGGCACGTGCGGCGTCTATTGCGGCACCGTCGATATGGGTCAGGGCTCCGACACGGTGATGGCGCAAATCGCCGCCGAAGTCCTGAACCTCGAGGCGGAGCGGGTTTCGGTGATCCACCCCGACACCGACGTGACGCCTTACGACATGGGCACGCTGGGCTCGCGCTCCACCTATCACATGGGCAATGCGGTGCGCATCGCCGCCGAGGATGCGCGCGCAAAGATCGCGGCGCTGGCCGCGGAATTGGGCCTGCCGCCCGGCAGCAATGCGCCGCTGGCCGATTTGTTCCGCCGCAAGTACGGCATGCAGGCGGGCAATATCGTGGGCTTTGGGACTTGCATCGGCGACTACGTGCCGCCCGACCACGACACCGGCCAGTCGCCCAAGGTGACGCCCTACTGGATGGTGGGCGGCGCCGGCGCCGAAGTCGAAATCGACACCGAGACCGGCCGCTTCCGCATCCTGCGGCTCGTCAACGTCGCCGATGTCGGCGCGCCGGTCAATCCGCGCCTCGTCGAGACGCAGCTTTCGGGCGGCGCCATCATGCAGCTTGGCTTCACGGTGAGCGAGGCGATGCTCTATCGCGACGGGCAGCTCACCAACGGCTCGCTCGCCGACTATAAGATCCCGGGCTTTTTCGACCTGCCGGCCGAGATGGAGAATCTCGTCGTCGACGGCGCCGAGACCTCGGGCCCCTTTGGCGCCAAGGGCGTCGGCGAGACCGCGACTTTCGCGGTTTCGCCGGCGATCGCCAACGCGATCGACGACGCGGTCGGCGTGCGCATCACCGAGCTGCCGATCACCGCGGAAGCGATCTATCGCGCGCTCCGCGTCAAGGCTGGCGATCCGATGGGCGAGGATGGACGATGAGCACCGCGCCGCGCGCCCTTCGCTTCACCCTCAACGGCGCGCCGGCCGTCGCGCAGGCAGCGCCGCACCAGACGCTGCTCGAGGTGCTGCGCGAGCAGTTCAATCTGGTCGGCGCGCGCGAGAGCTGCGGCCAAGGCCTGTGCGGCTGCTGCACCGTGCTCGTCGACGGCGAGCCGATCTCGTCCTGTCTGCTGCTCGCCTGGTTCGCCGATGGAAAGCGGATCGAGACGGTCGAGGGCCGGCCGCCCGACGGCGCGCTCGACCCGGTGCAGGAATCGTTCATCGAGACAGGCGCGTTCCAATGCGGCTTTTGCACGCCCGGCTTCATCGTCATGGCCCGGCGGCTTTTGGAGCGCCAGCCCGATCCCAGCGACGACGACATCCGCCACTATCTATCCGGCAATCTGTGCCGTTGCGCGGCCTATCCCGAGATACTGGCCGCGGTGAAGCTCGCCGCCCGCCGCGGCAGGAGCGCATGAGCCAAACCTCCGAAGACTGGCCGGGCCGCATCTTCGCGGCGCTGAGGCGCGCCGGCGTGAGCCAGGTCGGCTATGTGCCGGATGCCGGGCACGCGCGGCTCATCGCGTTGTGCCACGCCGAGCCTGCGATGCGCGCCATTGTCCTGACGACCGAGGAAGAGGGCGTGGCGCTCGCGGCAGGCGCCTGGCTTGGCGGCGCCAAGGCCGCGCTTTTGATGCAGTCGAGCGGCATCGGCAATTGCATCAACATGCTGACGCTTGCCCGGAACTGCCGCTTTCCGCTGCTGACGCTCGTCACGATGCGCGGCGAATGGGCCGAGTTCAACCCGTGGCAAGTGCCGATGGGACAGACCGCAGAGGCGGCGCTGCGTCTTGCGGATGTGGCGGTCTATCGTGCCGATGAAGCAAGCGACGTCGAGCCCACCGTCGAGGCGGCGCTCGACCTCGCCTTCGGCGCCGAATGTGCGGTCGCTGTGATCCTGGGTCAGCGGCTCATCGGCCGCAAGCGCTGGTGAGGCCGATGCTCGACCGCCGTCACGCCGTCAAGATGCTGCTCGCCGAACGCGGCGAGATGCTGGTCGTGTGCGGCCTCGGCTCGCCCGTCTATGACGCGGCAGCGGCGGGCGACGACGACCGCAACTTCTATCTCTGGGGCGCCATGGGCGGAGCGGTGATGATCGGGCTGGGCTTGGCGCTCGCCCGGCCCGAGCGGCGCGTCCTGGTTCTGACCGGCGACGGCGAGATGCTGATGGGGCTGGGCTCGCTCGCGACCGTCGCCGTGCAAAGGCCGGGGAACCTCGCCATCGTCGTTCTCGACAATGGCGCCTTCGGCGAGACAGGGATGCAGGAAAGCCACACCGCGCGATCCGCGGACCTTGCCGCGATCGCCAAGGGATGCGGCATCCCTGAAACGCTCGACATCGGCGACGAGACCGCGCTTGCGGCCTTGGCGCGTCGGGTGCAAACCATGTCCGGTCCGATCTTTGCGCGCGTACGCGTCGGCGCCGACGAGCACGAGCGCGTTTTGCCGCTGCGCGATGGTGTCGCGCTCAAGCTGCGGTTCCGCCGCGCGCTGGGGATCGCCTGACTGGGGAGGAACAGACTCGATGAATCGTGCGATCTGGCTGCGGTTTTCTCTTCTGCCTCTCATTGCGGCAATGCAATGGGGGTGTAGCAGCGGCATGACTCCGGCGAGCATCCCTCCTTGGTACGAATCGCCGGCCGGCCTTACCGCGGCAACAGGCGCGACGGTGAGCAAGAGCGACAATCAGACCGGCGGCAAGGTCCCGGACGGCGACACCCGCGTTGTCACGGTGGACGGCCAGCAGGTAGACCCGTCGCAATGGGACAAGGTCATTCTCCCCGGAGGCCTGCACACGCTGGGGGTGATGTACAACGGCACGGGCGCAGCGGCGACGGTACCGATGCAAGTGAACGTGCGGCCGGGCAAAACCTATGAGGCCAAGGCGGTACGGACCGGTCCTTGCGACGCCGAGGTCTGGTTGCAGGGTCACGACTCAAATGAGACGCCGAGCGCCCATATCGAGACGCACCTGACGGCGAAGCCGTCCGCTTACGGTTCGTCGGCCTTCGCCGTCGCGTGCAATTAGCGTGCTGATGTAAGCGGCCGGGCGCCCCCGCTAGACTAAGGGACGAGTTCGTATCCGAACCGGCGGATCTTATCGAGGTTGCGGCCTTCGATCCGGATCAGCTTGGTGGTCGCCTCGCGCGTCGGGGCGTGCAGGTCGCCCTCGTTGTAGAGATGCGCCATGCCCGGCTTCAGCGAATAGTCGCGGACATGCCGCACCTTGCCGCGCTTGCCTTCGGCCGCGAGTTCGAGCAGCGCGAAGTCGCTCATGATGGTCTCGCCAGCCGCCTGGCCATAGATCGCCCAGGACGGTCCATGGTCGTGGGGGTTGCTCTTGCGCGCCCCCGGATACACGTGGGCGAAAATGCAGAAGCCCAATTCAGGGTCCTCGAACAAAAGCTCGCGCTCGCCGACAGTATCGCCCAGGTGGCGCGCGACGAACTCCTTGTCGAGCAGCATCTCGCTCACAACCCCGCACACTTTCTGGCGCCCCTTGGGACCCGGATCCGTGGCGAGGATGTCGTGGCAGCGGGCCGCGAATTCTTCGAGCGTATGGGTCATCCGTCGCTCTCCATTGCGAAATCTCGCGTCATGTTAGCAAGCCGCCGGCGCGCCGTCACTCGTCGCCGCCGTCCGGTACGGTTTCCTCGCCGGTGCGGTAGGGATTTTCCGGCATCTTGTCGCTACGGCGCTTGGTCCAGGTCTCGGCGCCCGTCACCTCCCAATCGCCGGCGACGGCGCGCTTGGCATAGCCCGACCAGCGCTCGGACCAGTTGCCGAGCTGATAGCCGTGCCACGGCGACGCAGAGCCCAATGACGGCAGCCCCAACTCCTGCCAGATCGCGCGCGCCCCTTCCATATATTCGCGCGCGGGCAACGCCAAAGGCGGCATCGGCCGCTTCTGCGTGGCGTCGATCAACATGATCGAATCCTGCTCGGTCGGTCCGTACTGGGCGCCCTGCGCGCCGCCGCCATAGGGCACCAGAAGCACGTCGCGGATCGGGTTCGACCGATAGGCGATCGACCACCATATGGCGTCGGTGCTCAAGGGATCGATATCCTCGCTGACCGCGATCACGACCTTGCCGCAGCCCGGCAGAAGGCTCGAGGTCGCGCGCAGGCCCCGCCACACTTCCGAGCGCGGCGTGTCGGGCGTGTACTGCACGAAGATCACGGGGCGCAGATTGGTCAGCGGCTCGTGCATCACGACCTTGCGCACACCCTTGATGCCGAGATGGTCCCTGAGATGCGCGAGGAACAGCGGTTCGTACGCGACCCGCTTGATGGTGCTCGATTCGCTTGGCGTCACCTGGCTGATGATCGAGCTGAAGACCGGCTTTTTCTTCATGGTGATGGCGGTGATGCGCATCGGCATGTTGAAGGCCTCGAGCGCGACATGGCCGTTGCTTTCGCCAAAGGGCGCCTCGGGCTCGAGACACGACGTGTCGATCAAGCCTTCGATCACGATTTCGGCCGTGGCCGGTACGTCGAGATCGATGCTGACCGCCTTCGCCATCGGGATGGCCTGACCGGCGAGCGCGCCCGCCACCGCCATCTCGTCCTGGTCGATCGCGAGCTTTTGCGGCGAGGTGAACACCACGACCGGGCCACAGCCGAGCGCGATGGCGATCGGCATGTCCTGCTTCATGGCGCGGTATTTGTGCCAATGGCGCAGCGAGCCGGCGCCACCCGTCCGCGTGTTCATGCGCACCACCAGCCGGTCCGGCGCCTTGAGCGCGGCGCGATACATGCCGACATTGCGCACGCCGGTCTCGGGATCGCGCGAGATCACCATGGTCGCGGTGAGATAGGGCGCCGAATCATATCCGGGCGAAGAGATCGGCACCGGCAGACGCTTCATGCCGCCGTCGGGGCCGCGCAAGGCGTCGTCGCGCAGCACCACCTCCTGGCACGGCGGCGACATCACGCGCACCGGCGGAATCGGATGCGCAATCGCGTCGAGCCAAGCGGGCCCGATCTCGTCGATGGGGCGGCCCATGCCAAGCGCATAAATCTGCGCCGACGCGGCGAGCGCGCCCACCGCGACCGGGATGTCATAACGCTTGCCGTGGGAATCGGTGACGTTGGTGAAGAGGAAGGCGCGCCGGTCCGCTTCGGG
>DATJLY010000195.1:0-10717 GCA_035509095.1 Allostellaceae bacterium
CCAATTCGGAGGTGATCGTGCGCACCGGCGGCGGCGGCGGCTGGGGTGACCCGCTGCAACGCGACCCGGAGCTGGTGCGTTGGGACGTCGTGGAAGGCTATGTGAGCCGCGAGGCCGCGCTCGCGGATTATGGTGTGGTGCTGGACCCGAAGACGCTTGCCGTCGACGAAGCGGCGACGGCAAGCACGCGGGCCGAGCGGCAGGCGCGCGGCGCCGCAGCGGAATAGGAGGCGCAAGATGGATCGCACCGACCGGCTCAAGCGGGTGCTGCGGCGGATGGAGGCGGACAAGGTCGATACGCTTGTCGCACTCTCAGCCGCACGTCATTCCATGGCCCGGCCGGACGCGGCGACCCATCTTTCAGGTTTTCGCTCGCTCGGCGAGAGCGCGTTCGTGCTGTTCGGCGACGGGACACAGCGGCTCGTCATCACGCCCGCCTATGACGAGGAGCGCGCGGTCTTGCGCCGTCCGGAAGCGGGCATCGTCGCGACCGACGATCTTGCCGCATCGCTTGCCCGAATCCTGGCGGAGCGCGGGATGAAGGTCGGCCGCATCGCCACCACGGGCCTTGCCGGCCTGCCCTATGCGCTCGCCGCGCAGGTGCTGAAGAGCGTGGGCACGGATGCCGTCGCGTTCGATGAGACCGTGCTCGCCGTCACGGCGCCCAAGACCGACGAAGAACTCGCGAACGCCCGCAAGGCGGCGGTCATCGCCGAACAAGGCTTTGCCGAACTGCTGGCGACCGCGCGGCCGGGCATGCGCGAATGCGACCTTGCGGTGCAGATGAATCTATTCACCAAGTCGCTGGGCGCCGACGACAATTTCCTGATGATGAGCGCGCTGCCGCACGGCTATGGCGTGGCGGCGTCGAGCCACCGGCCGCTTCAGAAGGGCGACGTCCTGGTGGCGGAGTTCACGCCGAGCTACCAAGGTCAATTCACGCAGATTTGTCGCACCGTCTCGATCGGCGCGCCCTCGAACGTGCTGGCCGAGAAATACGCGCTGGTCGTGCGGGCGATGGAAGCGGGCATCGCGGCGGTGCGTCCCGGCGTGCCGGTCTCGGCGGTGTGTGGCGCGATCGACGCGGTGCTGACCGAGGCGGGTTATGGCGACTATTGCCGGCCGCCGCACATGAAGCGGCGTGGCCATGGCATGGGATGCGGCTCGATGGCGCCCGGCGACATCTCGATCGACAACCAGACGCCGCTCGAGCCCGACATGCTGTTCGTGGTGCACCCGAACCAATATTTGCCGGAGACCGGGTACCTTCTTTGCGGCGAGCCGGTGCGCGTGACCGAGACGGGCGGCGAGGCGCTGACGACGCGCTGGGCGGCGCTCGGCAGCATCGACGCGTGAGCGCGCTTCGATGAGGGTGCTGCACACCACCCTGCTGACGGGTCCCTATGATTGGGAGCAAGCGGTGTTGCCGCGCGAGGAATTCGCGGGCCGGCTGGCCCATGTGCGCGCGGCGCTCGGGGACGCCGCTGCGCTCTTTGTCCATGGCCATGCCGGCGATTACGGCGACCTCAACTACCTCACCGGCTTCACGCCAAAGCTTGGGCCGGCCTTGGCGATGGTTCCGGTCGAGGGCGACATCCGGCTGCTCGTCGGCGGGACCGACCTCATGATCCCACAGGCAAAGCGGCTCACTTGGGTCGAGGATGTGCGACCGTTCGCCAATGTGCCGAAGGCGGTGGCCGATTGGCTGGGCGCGAAAAAAGGCGCGCCGCTCGCCACATGGGGATTTGGATCGCTGGCGCATGGGATCCATCGCGGCATCACGGCCGCGGTCGGGCCGCTGACGCCGCTCGATGCCGGCCTCGATCCCATCCGGCGGCGCAAATCGCCGCGTGAGATGGGCCTGATGCGCCGCGCGAGTGTGGTCTTGGGCGATGCGGTGTCGGCGTTCGTGGCGGCGGCGGGGCGCGGCGCGGGTGCGCGCACGGCGGCGCTGGCCGCGGAAAAGACGGCGATCGCGGCGGACGCTCAAGACGCTCGGACGCTCGTGAGTGTCAGTCCGGGCGGCGCGCCTTTGCCGCTCGACGGCGCCGAGGACCAGGCGCTTGATCCGCTCCTCGCCACGATCGCGGTGCAGGTCTCGGGCTATTGGGCCGCGGGCTACGTCACCATGACGGCGCATGGCGGCGCCGCGCACGATCGAGCCCGGGCCGCGCTCGATGCGATGGTGGAGACGGCACGGGCCGGCGTGACCGGAGGCGCGCTCCGCCAGGAAGCGGCGCGGCGGATCGCGCCGTTCGGCTTTCATCCGGCGCTCGGCGGCACGATTGGCAACGCGATCGGGCTGTCGCTCGATGAGGGGCCGCTTGCCGACGATGTCGCGCTCGAGCGTGGCGCGACCTATGCGCTGCGCGTTGGCGCCGCGGGCGAGGGCGGCGACGCGGCACTCGTCTCGGCGATGATCGCGGTCGGCGATGCAGGAGCGTCCGTCCTGTGGACGAGCCCGCGCCCCTGAACCGGATCGCCGCGGCGGTCCAGCTTCTCGAGCAGCGAGGAGCGGACGCGCTTCTCGCCTTCAACAACGCCCAGAACTCGTTCCTCGAGTCGAACGCGGTCTTCGTATTGAGCGGGGTGAGGCCGATCGGCCCGAGCGCGGTTCTGATCGATCGATCGGGGCGGGCCAGCCTCGTCCTCACGCCGGCCTGGGACGAGGCGCGCGCCGCGGCGCTGGCGCCAGGGCTGACCGTGACGGCCGCGGACGATCTGCCGGCCTCGCTCGCGGACGCGCTCGAACGCCATCGTGTCGATCGACGGCGTCTTGTCACCGTTGCGCTCGGCACGATGGGCCGCGCTCTCGCGCGGCGGATCGAGGCGGTGCTGGGCGGCACACCGCCGGCAATCGACGATTTCACCCGCGACGTCGCGCGCCGGCGGAGCGCCGACGAGCTTGCGGCCGCGCGCCGCGCCACGGCGATCGCGCTCTCGGGCTATCGGCGGATGCTCGAGGTGGCGCGACCGGGCCTGCGCGAGTTCGAGCTGGCGGCCGAGCTTTATTGCCACATGAAGGCGCTTGGCGCCGAGGATAATTTCCTGCTGGTCAGCGCCTCGCAGCACAATCTCGCCGTGCGCGCCGCCGGTCGCCGCGTGCTCGATCAGGGCGACATCATCTTGTCCGAGATCACGCCGTGCTATCGCGGCCAGTATGCGCAGATCTGCCGCACCACGGTGATCGGCGCGCCTTCCGGCGCGATGCCCGGGAAATATGCGCTTTTGCAACAAGCGATGCGGCGCGGCCAGGAAGCGGCGGTGCCGGGCGCGCGCGTGCGCGACGTGACCCGGGCGATCGATGCATGCTTTGCCGCCGCCGGGTATGGGGACTATTGTCGCCCACCCTATATGCGCGTGCGCGGTCACGGGCTTGGGATCACCTCCGACCGGCCGGGAGACCTCACCGCGGACAGCGATGTGGTGCTCGAGGAAGGCATGGTCTTCGTCATGCACCCGAACCAGTACCTGCCCGAGACCGGCTACATGATGTGCGGCGAGCCCGTGGTGATCACGGCTCATGGCGCCGAGGCGCTATCGACCGAGACGGCGACGCTCGACGTGATTGCGGTCTGATGCGCACGGTTCAGCCCGCGATCATGATCGGGTCCTATGGCTGGGACCAGGACCGGCTGCCGCGCGACGAGTTCGACCTGCGCATCGGCGAGCTCGATCGGCTCATGGACGCGAACGGCTGGTCGGCGATGCTGATCCACGGCGATTGCGAGGAGCATCGCCTGCTGG
The DNA here is from genome assembly GCA_035509095.1 of Allostellaceae bacterium. GTDB lineage: Bacteria > Pseudomonadota > Alphaproteobacteria > ATCC43930 > CGMCC-115725 > DATJLY01. The sequence continues at coordinate 3,748 of DATJLY010000195.1, forward strand.
CCTATTACACGAATTTCGTCCCGCGCCTGCGGTGGGCGATGGCGCTTCTGCCGCGCAAGGGCGAACCGCGGCTGCTTATCTCGATGAGCGCACGCGATGTTCCGGCGATGAAGCTCTCGACCTGGATCGCGGACGTGCGCACCGGCTGGGATTGGGGGCATTTCGAAAGCTGGCTCAAATCGCTGGCCGACGGGTCCGCCATCGGCACGCTCGGCTTTGACGGCATCTCCGGCACGTTGTTCGGCGCCGTCGAGCGCAGCCTCGGCAACCGCTTCGATCTGCGCGACGCCAGCGGTGAGCTACCCCGCGAGCGGCCGCTGCGCCCGCGCGAGCTGTCCTTGGCGCAAGACGGCGCGGCGCTGGTGAAGCTCGCCGCGGCAACGGCAGCCGGTGCCTGGCGCCAAGGGCGCGGCAACGAGGCGGCTTTGCTCGCGGGCGAGCGGACGGCGCGCGCAAATGCGGCGCAGGATGTGCGAACCCTGGTCAGCCTCGATGGCGGGCGCAGCCTGGTGCCGTTTCAGGGCATGCTGGACGCGCGGCACGATCCGTTCCTGGCTCATATCGCGGTGAAGGAAAGCGGCTTCTGGGCCGAATTGTTTCTCACCTTGGCCGAACGGCCGAGCGGCGTGATGGCCAAGGCGGAGGCCGGGCTCGATGCCGCGCTTGCGCTCATGCGGCCCGATGCCGACCTGCGGACCCTTTCGGCCGCGGCGTTGCGAACGATCGCGCCATTGCCCCTTCACCCCGTGCTTGGCGGCCGCGTCGGACGACGCATCGGCCTGTCGCTCGACGAAGGGGAGGGCATCGAGCCGGGGAGCCTCTGGACGCTCCATGTCGGCGCGGTCGATCCCGTCGAAGGCGGCGCCATCGCGTCCGCCATGATCGCCGTCGCGGCGGATGGCGCGCACCTCCTCTGCCGGTCGCGCGACGTTTAGGGGCGCTTCTTATCGCGCTGTCTTTCTGGCCTTCTTCTGCGCTTTTTTCGGGACCTTCTTTCCCTTTTTGCGGGCTTCCGACAGGCCGATGGCGATCGCCTGCTTGCGGCTTTTGACGGTGCCGCCCTTGCCCCCTTTGCCGCGTTTCAGCGTACCCTTCTTGCGCCGCTCCATGGCTCGCTTCACGTCGGCGCCGGCGCTGCGGGAATATCGTGCCATTGCGTTGTCCTCTTGGCTTGGCGCGCGGGGTCAGGCGACGCGCACTTTCTTTTTCGCGGCCTTGAACTTGCGGTCCATGTCGATCCGGTCGTCGTCGGAGAAATTGCTGCGGATGTCGGCCCAGACGTTGCGCTCTTCCTCTTCGACATGGTGCTCCACCAGCTCTTTCAGCACCTTTGCCCCGGCGGCGAATTCCGGCGACGCGGCGTTCCGGATCTTGGCCAGACTCGTCAGCATCTTGTCGGCAAGACCGTGCTCCATATAGCCCTCTTCGCCGACCTGCTGGGTGCGCTTGTCCTTAAGCGCGAGGATCGCGTCGTAGACGATTTTTTCCTCGGCACGGACATGGGGGACCAGCGCGGCCTTGATCTTCTTCAGCAGGGACTTGCGTTCCGCCGCGCGGGTGCTGTCGACAAGCTGCGTCAGAAGATCGGCCACTTCCTCGTGCTCCTGCTTCAGCGTGTCGAGTATGTCCCTATCGTCGGCGCGGCGTCCGGCGGTGTCATCGGGTTTGGCCGATCTCGATCGGCTCAGCACGTTCAGCAAATTCATCGACCGTCTCCTATCAGGTCCAACCGGCCGGGCGCGCATGACCGAACCCGGAGCGAGGCTCGGTCATTAACGCGGTCGCCCGCCGGTCGTTCCCGTCAAAGCGGATAGATCAGGCTGTTGGGGACGAGGAGACTGTCGAAGACGCAGATTTTCTCGCGGAATTTGAGCGCGCCGCCGTCCACCACGATCTTGTCGTGATACTGGCCGACGTTGAACACGCGGGTCAGCTCGTCGATCAACGTCTCGAACGCGGCATAGCTCGCGCGCGCCTCGAGCACGTCGCCGCTCCAGCCGATGATCCGGATGCCCGACACGATCCGCCGGACCCGGCGCGGCGCATAGACCGAGGTCTTGCGGATCGCCTGCACCCGGTCGAGGAGATAGCCCTTGCTCTCGCAGAGCCACGTGGCGAGCGGCAGGCCGCGCTCGAAATTCTCGCGCGGGACGATCTTATAAAGGCACGGGTCGGCGAAGAAACCGGGCCAGTCCTCGAACCGCTCTTCGTCGAGGCAGCCCGTGTAGTCGGCATAAAGCGCTTCGAGTTCGAGCCTCAGGTCGCGGGGGCCGAGGGTGCGGTACGCGTTGTCGCCGTTCAAAGCCCCATCACCTTGCGGTAGTAATCATAGAAGGCGCGGATTTGAGATTCCGTGACGCCGTGATCTTCTTCCTCGCGCCAGGCGGGACCATCGAGCTCGATGACCGCGGCCGATTCCGGCGCGGGACCCAACCCCTGCTGCGCCAGCGCCATCATCTCGCTGTCGTCGACCGAGACATAGCCCGAGGGCCCCATCAAATTGGCCTGGCGCAACCGCCGCTGGGTCATGGCCTCGTCATCGGTCTCGTAGCCGAAGAACGTCCAATTGAGCTCGAACGCATTGGGGCCCTTGGTGATGATCTGGCGCATCGCCAGGGTGTTCGATTGCTGCTGGAGGATGAGGTTCGGCCAGATCGTGGTCATGCAGACCGTATAGCGCTCGAACTCGCGCACCGGGTCGAGCATGGTCGGATCGTTGAGCTTCAAATCCTCGATGAGCGAGCGCATGTCGAGATTGGCCTCGGTGCGCTTCTGCTCGCCGCGCCAGGTCATGGTCGAGGCGTGGCGGCCCTTGGCGTCGATCACGACCCGGTTCGGTTGGTCGACCCGGTTGAGCCCGAACGACAGCAGGAACACGTGCAGGATGCTGGCGTGATAGGGGTCCTTGATATTCTCGAACATCAGCTTCCAGTTGCCGGGCGTGAGCTGGCGCGAATAGCCCAGCACTTTGAGCCCGCGGCCGTCGAACACCCGGTCGAAGAGTTCGAGAATTGGGGCGCCCAGGTAATCCTCGAGCGGTTCCGCGCCGTCCGAGAAGGACGCGAACACGACGCCGTGGCGGCGCGCCACCGACAGCTTGCGCAAGCTATGGTCGGCCAGCGAGAACTCGGCCGGCATGCCGCCTTGGCTCTTCACGCCGCGCCGGAACGGCACGGCGATGAGGCTGCCGTCGAGATCATAGGTCCATTGATGATAGGGACACATGATCTCGTTGGCGTGGCCCAGATGAAGCTGGCAGAATTGCAGGCCGCGATGGGCACAGCGATTCTCGACGACGTGGACGGCGCCATCTTTGGCACGGACCACCACCACCGACTTGTCGCCGATGAAGCTGCGTTTATAGTCGCCGGGCCTGGGGATCTCCGCCTCGAGCGCCACGAAGTTCCAGTTTGGCCCCTGGAAGATGCGCTCTTGCTCGCGCGCGTAGATGTCCTTGTCGGTATAGACCCAGAATGGAATCCGGGTCAGCCCCTCGCGAGGCCAGCGCAGCCCTTCCATCAGGACCTCCGGTTCAGGCGTGCCAGTGGACGAAGGCCATCGCGTTGCCGGTGCCGGCGAGCGAGCGATAGCACGGCACATAGGCCTCGATTTCCGCCTTCCACTTCAAGTCCGACATGGCGCCCATGAGCGCCACCCAGTTCTTCACCTCGGACGTGCCTTCGCGGAAGATCGGCTCGCCCAGCGCCTCGAGCCCAGCGGCATTGCCGCTGCGGATCGCGTCGAGCACGACGCGGTCGACCTCTTCGTCGATGACGAAGTGCGTCAGGCCGCCCGAGCCGATGAGCGCCACGCGCATCTTCTCGGGCCAGGCTTGCACGGTCTTGAGGATCGTGCGCCCAAAGTCCCAGCAGCGCCGCACCTTGGGCGTGTTGGGCGGATAGAAGGTGTTGATCACGACCGGCACGCTTGGCACCGCCTGGTCACGCATGATCTTGCGATAGACGAAGCCATAGGCGTGCGGGATCGCGCCGCGTCCGGGCCGATAGCGCTTCAGCGAGGCGACGTCATAGCCGGCGTCGGTCAAATCCTCGATGATGCGGCGGCCCAGCGCCGGAAAGCCGGGATACGTCGCACCCTCGGGCGGGATGCGGCCGGCTTGCGCCACCGCGACGCCCGGCGCGCGGTTGCCGGCTTCCTCTTCGGCGCCCATCCGGTTCTCGATGGTCTCGCCCCAATAGACCGAGAAGGCGGGGATCGCCGCATCGGTGAAAAGCTCCATCTGGTCATTGCCGATGATCACGGCCGCGTCCGGCTTCACCCGCGCCCACACATCGGCAAGGCGCGAGATCGCGCTCTGGCATTCCTCGTAGCGGCTTTTCCATTTCTCGCGCGTGATCTCGGTCTCGAAATGCTTGTCCGCGCGAAGCTTCACAAGCTGGTCGAAATTATAGGTTCCGTCCTTGAAAGCGTGCTGGGTGAAGCGCTTGTCGAAATTGACGCGCTGATCCCATTGCTCCCAGGGCGTCGTGAGCATCGGACCGTGCGAGGTTCCGATGCCGAGGACGATTTCCGCCATGTCGTTCTCCTCAGCCGCAGGCCACGGCGTAGCAATCGCCGCAGCCCGGCGGCAGGTGGTATTCGCGCCAATTCTTGCCGCCATCGACCGTGCCGATCACCTGGCCCGGCCGCGTCACGCCCCAGACCTGTTCGGGGTCGCGGGCATTGAGCGCCAGATTCATGAAGGTTCCCGCCGGATGGGGACCATGATCGATGCGCTCCCAGCTCTTGCCCAGGTTGCGCGAGCGGGCGAGCGATCCGGTGGGGCCGGTCGAATGCACGCTGAGACAGGCATAAAGGGTGCGCGGGTCCTGTGGCGCCGGGCGGATGTCGCGCGCGTAGGTCAGCTCGGAATATTTTTTCACGCCGACATCTTCCCAATGGTCGCCGCCGTCGCCGCTGCGGAAGAGGCCCATGCGGTTCGCGAAGAACACGGCGCCCGGGTCGGCCGTGCTGACGCAGACAGCATGGCCGTCCAGCATGCCTTCAGACTGGGTGTCGCTGCCGATCTTGCTCTGATAGCGCTGCTCCTTGGCGAAGGCGATCAGGTTCTGGCTGCAATCGGTCCAGCTTGCGCCGCCGTCGCGGCTCCTCATGACGCCGTTCACCTCCAGCCCGGCGAAGATGTCGTCGGGCTTGGCCGGGTCGATCGCCAGCCGCATCACGCGGCAGGCGAAATCCATCTTCGCCCGGTCCTGAATCGCCGGGCGCGACAGGAGCCGCCAGCGTTCGCCGCCATCATCGGAGCGATAGACCGCGACCGGCGACGCCCCGGCCAGCACGGTGCGCGGCGCCGCCGGATGCACGAGGATCGACCAGATCTGCATGCCTTTGTCGGGAAAATTCGGCTTCTCCCAATGCTGGCCGCGATCGTGGCTGACATAGGGGCCATCCTGGGTCCCGACATAGACGATGTTGGGGTCGAGCGGATGGACCGTGATGGCCTGCACGCTCACCGGATCGGGCAGGCCGTTGCCCATGAACTCGCACGACTCGTCGCCCACGGTGAACCGGAAGATCCCGGACTTCGATCCGCCGCGCCACATGCCGGCGCCGGCATAAACATGCGTTGTGGCCATCATCGATCCCCTTTAACGGGTTGTCCGACACATTTGACAATATGCACGGCAGCGGGTCAATTGGCCGGCGGGCGGAGTCGGAGGCGATCATGGCGCGGGACGTGCATCTCGTCGGCAGCGTGCCCATGGCGGACGCGGCCGAGGTGTTCGAGCGGGTCAGCGCGGCGCTCGGCACGCGCTTGCCGCGCCTACCCGATGGCGAGACCGGCGAGCGGATCGACTGGATCCTTTGGCTCGAGAAAGTGTTCCGGGAGAGCCCGGCGTTCGAGTTGTCCGATGAAGTCTTCAAGCTCCATGCGACGGCGCCGACCTTCCGCCGCTATGGTCTGAAGCCCGGCCGGAGCGTCGGCGAGGCGCGGTTCGACAATCTTTACTACGCCGACATCGCGCGCCAATCCTATGCCGTCTTCGCCCGGATGCGCGCGGCCGGCAAAATCCCCGCCGGCGCGCGCTACCAGGTCGATCTCGTGCCGGCGCATTCGGTCTTGTGGCTCTTCATGGCCGAATCGCTCCAGGACGCGCTCGATCCCCTTTATAACGAGGCGCTGGCGCGCGAGATCGACAAGCTTGCCGCGGCGATCCCGGCGGCCGATCTCGCGATCCAGTTCGATGTGGCCTCGGCGGTCTTCGCGCGGCTGCAACGGGGCGACTATCAGCCTTATGGGACGACGCGCGGCGAGGCGATGGAACGGTTCGTCGCGATCCTCGGGACCCTTGGCAACCGTGTGCCGAAGGGCGTCGAGCTGCTGTTCCATTTCTGCTACGGCGATTCGAACCACCGGCATGTCGTCGAGCCCAAGGACATGGCCGACATGGTGGAGATGGCGAACCGCCTTACCCGATCAATCGCGCGGCCGATCGACCTCATCCATATGCCGGTCCCGCGCGACCGCAGCGACGAGGCCTATTTCGCGCCGCTCAAAGGGCTTCGGGATGGAACGAAACTGTCGCTCGGCCTTGTCCATCATACCGATGGCTTCGAGGGAACGAAGCGCCGGTTCCTGACCGCGCGCCGGTTCGTGGAGGATTTCTCGGTCGCAACCGAGTGCGGCTTCGGCCGCCGGCGCCCCGAAACCATCCCCGAGCTCCTGAAAATCCACGCCGATATCGCCGACCTCGATTGATTGGAACGAGACCCCGTAATGGATACGAGACAAGTTCTCCGCAACGCAACCCGCGACCCGGTCCTGACCGAGATCGTGCGGGCGGGGGTGCGCGCGGTCACCAACGAGATGAAGACCAACCTCACCCGCACCGCCTACAACACGATCATCTACGAAGCGCTCGATTTCACGGTCGGACTGTTCACCGCCGACGGCCGCACCGTATCGATCGGCCTCGGCCTGCCGATGTTCATCCGCGGCATGGGCGAG